>JAPDPT010000049.1 GCA_034506315.1 candidate division KSB1 bacterium
TCCGGCGGTTCCGGGAGGCATCGATCAGGGTCGGCGCCCAGAGCTCCAGATCCAATCCCGTGGTGATGAAGAGGTCCGCCTTCTGAAGCAGGCGGGCGAAGCTCGGCTTCGGCAGGACAAAGTGAGGATTCTCGTTGCCCCGAGCAATCGAAGCCACCTCCACTTTTTCGCCCCCGATTTCCTGGGCGATGGCCGCAAAGTCCGGCAGACTGCCCACGACGAACAGACGACCCTGTCCCCAAAGAGGACTCGTCGCCGCCAGCCAGAATAAGAAGATCAGGCCCTGAGCAAAAGATCTCTTCCTCATTGTATCACCTCCCCGTAGACGTGCGGCTGGACGCAGGTGACCGCCCCAGCGACGCGCGCGTCGACGCCTGGCGCTCCCGTCGTCCCAGCGCGCACGATCAGTAGGCCTCGTGTTTGTGAGGACCCATCGACCATACGACCTGGAGGGCCACCCTCGTCAAATCTGCTCCGGGTGTACACAACG
This sequence comes from candidate division KSB1 bacterium, assembly GCA_034506315.1. Lineage (GTDB taxonomy): Bacteria > Zhuqueibacterota > Zhuqueibacteria > Oleimicrobiales > Geothermoviventaceae > Zestofontihabitans. The sequence continues at coordinate 491 of JAPDPT010000049.1, forward strand.
TCCGCTGCAGCTGGAGTCGGAAGAACACAAACTCGCTCTGCCAGTACGTCAGCACGATAGACCCGGCCTTCCAGACGGCAGAGGCATCGTCAGGGAGGTGGGTGTAATCGAGGCGGATCCCAGCCCACCAGTGGACACCGCACCGGTTCTGCACAGAAGCGAAGGCGCCCCAGCTTCTGACTCTCCCCGCAGGGGTCTGCCGCCAGCTCGCCAGCCACTCCGATCGGAACTCGAAGGCCCGGTAAAGAGATCTTTCGGCCGGGACCCACTTGTAGGTGAGATCCAGCCCCCCGAGCCACGTGCGGAATCTCCCATCCGCATCGTTGTTCCCTGCCGCAGCACTCCATCCGAGCTCGAGGTACGCGTCGTCCGTCACATCCCAGTAGCTCTTGAGATGGCCAACTGCGACCCGGTCGCGTCGCCCTTCTTCTGCGAAGCTCACACCATCCCCACCTGAGATCAGCTCCACCGTGAGCTGGTTGACGTGGGCCCAAAGGCGGGGCAGAAGCCAGTCGGCCGATACGCCCATTCCCGCCAGACCTTCTTCGCCAAAGAAGCTCGTGAGAACCAATGGCCGATCCACTTGCGGCAGGGCGTGCTCGTGCCACCGATTCAGAAGACCAAACTGGTTACGATACTTCCCGATCTTGAGGTTGAGATTTCCCGGCAGGCTCACCCATTCCATGTAGGCTTCGCCGAGGTGGAAATCCCCTTCCCCTGAGAGCCCGAAGAGAAACTTCCCGCGGGTGTAGGGGTCGAGAGGTGCCACAATGTGGAGTTCGGCTTCCCGCAGGAAGAATCGGTTCCCCAGGCCGGGCCCGTAGACAGCCGGCGCAGGATCGCTTGGAAACTCCGGGAACCGGAGCCAGGCCGCGAAATCCCCTGTCAGGCTGATCTCCGGGTTGAGGGCAGAGAGCTGGCGCTGCCCACCCGCCATGTTGACCACGGTAGGCACAGGGGTACTGGCTGATTGGAACCGAGCGGTCTGCAAACGCGGCGAAAGCATCGAGCCAGGATCCCTGAGGAGAAATCCGCGTGGTCCCAATGGCTGGGCGTACCCCAACCCCGCGCCTGACAGAACCACCTCCGCACCCGCCTCCGATGGACTCCGAGGAGGAGCTTTCCCGGATTCCGCGGCCAGCAAGGAACAGGCAACCGAAACCCCTACGGCGAGTGTGCCGATGAGCTTCCGCCTCATGATCTCCCTCCACTTTCGTCACGCCTCCGAACCCGTTCGGGCGGAACTGGCGAAGGCCAAGGTTGCGCGCCGCCCTCAGCAGCCTTTCTCGGCGTAGCGGAAAGTTCTGTCCCGACGCAGACCTGCGGAGGTCGGACGCGCCCTCTCATCCCTCGGGCAGGCCCGCCCCGCCCGGTAGGGCGTGCCCAGGAACGTTCTCGTCACCAACAGGGGAGCTTACGAAACGGAGGGAGGGGCACGCGGGGTATGGATGCCGAGGAGAACGTCAAGAGGCCTGAAAAACCCATAGTCACAGGCCAGGAAAGCTCCGACAGGAAAGTGGAACGGCCCTTCAACACCGCAGGGAGGAGAGGTCGAGGCTTCTTGCGGGAGGTTGAGCCAGTGATCCGCGAGGCAATTGGGCTTTCCCGATAGGGGGAGGTCATGGTGGTTGTGGAAAAGATCCACGCTGACCGACAACCCCCCATAGAAGATGCACACAGCCAGACATGCCCAGAGCATCCCTGCGGCGGGGGTCTGCACCCGTGCCCGGAATGGCTGAAACGACCCCGTAGGAGTTCGCAACATCACCTTCGCCGCTCCGCGCTCTTTTCCGCCGTCTGGGCAAGCTCCCACGCCAGACCCACCGACATGGATCGTACCCTGGAATCGCGCTTGCGGTTCCGCCTGACCCATCTTCGCCCGTCTGGTTCCCCTTGCCTGGGTGCTCAAACCGTCGCCCGGCATCCGGCCCTACGGCCACCCAGGATCGCGCCGGCTACCGGGTTTGGAGACGGATCTCGTAGTCCCCCGTCTCGTAGGTCAGGGTCTTCACGATGAGCTTTCGGGCGGCTGGGTCGTAATGCCAACGGGCGCCTGGCTGGAGGATTTTCCCATCCAGAAGGACCGATTCCGGCTCTGTGAGGAGGTGTACCCGCAGAATGTGGGCGAAGCCCGCGCCTCGCAGATGGATCCGGAGGGCCGGGCCGTCCCGTTCGACAGAGATCGTTGCCCGCCCTGGCCGGTCAGGACACCACAACTCAAACCCACTTCGGTGCGCTGGGTAGATCAAGAGCGTGACAAAGCCTTCCGAGCCCTCGTCTCCCATTTCGGTGTAGGAACGTCGCACGGAAAGAGGGATAATCGCCCCTTCGCGAACGAGGACCGGGTACTGATCCAGAGGAACGGCGAGCCTGTGTCGAGAAGGTCCCACAAGCTCCACAGAATCGTCGAACAGGTAGTACCAACGGCCGCGCGGAACGCGTATCTCCCATTCCTCTGCGTCACGGTAGATGGGTGCCACAAGCAAATAGTCGCCGAAGAGATACTGAAAATCGTCGCCCGTCGGGCGGATCAGGGGCGGCTCACCGAGGTGCGCCCGAACCACGTAACTGTACATGTAGGGCACGAGCTCCGTGTGAAGCCACGAGAACTTCCGGATGATCTCCAGCTCCTCCCGACTGCGCAGCCAGAGCCGGCGCTCGCCGTGGCCTCCGTTGAGAAACAGCCCGCAAAAGGCGGAGAACTGAGCCCAGCGGATGTACAGACGGGGCGGGATCTGGGACCCTGCGTAGCCTCCCACATCACTGCCCACCACACAATAGCCCCGACGCGCGCTCAGCAGAACATCCTTAATGGCTTCCCTCAGCCCTCTGTCCCCGCCGATGAGGCCCAGCCATCCTCTGTTCGGTGCATCTTCCCTCGACCAAGCGTGTTCCTGGTCGCCCACCCACACAACAGGAGCAGCATCCAGCGGCGCAAAGCCCTCCGGATGCACGTACGAGCGGTCAATGCCGCGCACCAGAGTGATAAATTCCGGATTGTGCTCCAGTCCGTGCCCGTACTCTAGCCGGTAGTACAGGTCCATGTACTTACGTGTTGTGAGAATGCCGGAGTGGGTTCTCTGGTAGAAAACGGGGAACCCCAGGAATCGCGAGGAGAACAGGGTGGCCGTCTCGTCCAGTTTCCACCCGTCCACGCCGTACTGGAGGACCCTGTCCTGCATCCCGCGCCACCATTGCAGAGCCTCGGGATGCGTGTAGTCGAGAAAGCCGCCCTCTCCTTTCCACCAGCGCGCCGAGAAACCGCCGCCCGCCAGGTAGCCCCGCTGGCGTGCTTCCTCGAACCAGGCCCGCGAGTCGGTGTAGCGGGTGTCCTCACTGCGCGAATTCACCATGCAGGTCATCCATAGGACAACCCGGTAGCCCCTCTGCTCGAGATCTCGGAACCAGACGGAAGGATTGGGGTAGCGGAGCGAGTCCACCTCGAAGTCATTGTAGCGTGTGCTCCACGGGCTGTCGATCAGGATCACCCGCACGGGAATGTCGTGCCGCGCGTAGCCCTGCAGCAGCTCCTCCACGCGAGCTGCCGTGTTGGAATCGTCCTCCCAGAGCCAGCACTCAAGGGCCCAAGGCGGAGTAAGAGGGGGCCGCGCGCGCTTCACGAAGCGGATCGGCCAGCCCCAGAACGGAAGAAGCAGGTACGCGTAAAGCGTGGCCCCCAACAACAGAATCCCCGCCGCCCACCGCACCAGCGGTCGCTTCAATCTTCCCACACGATCACCCACCCTTGCCTTTCCGCGTCCGTGCGTTCCGGGCCACGGGTAGCCCCTTGCCGCTCGTGAAAAGGTTGCCAGCCCGGATCGTGCCTATTGCTGCGGCGGACGGTCCGGGCCCTTGTGTCGGTCCCTCTCACCCCTCAGGCCCGCTTCCGCCCTGGCTCGGAGGATCCGTTCCCGACAAAGGTTGTAGACGGACCATCGCTCCTGGCCTGACGCAAGGAGGGTCACGGACAACTCCAGGGCCCGACGGGGCACCAGCCGCACCCCTTCTGCAAGCAGACGACAGTCGCGGAAGCGCTCCCAAAGGAGAACCCGGGCCCGCTCTTCTTTCCCGGGCTCCTCTTCCCCCCGGCGCACCACCACCCCCAATTCAAAGATCTCGTAGTGCCTCTTCCGGAAAGCCTCTTCTACCGACTTCGCCTGCAGACCCACCAGCACGTAGAGAATCGATTCGAAAACCGGTGTGATCCCCTTGGCCTTCCAGTGGTAGCGGGCCAGGTAAAAGGCGAAACCGGCCAGGGCGACCGTGAGGAGAAGGGTAGCGATAGCCCTCCGCTTTCGCGAGGCAGAAGGCCTGTAGGTCCAGCTGTAAAGACGACGGCCGAGATCGGGTATGGCGACCATCCCCTTCGGTGACATGGTCGACGTTCGGTTGCGTCTTGGGGTGCGGATCCCCCCTCCCTGCCCCAGAGTCGATTCGGGGAGAGCAGCGCCCACCGGCCGGCCAATGCTGTGTGAGCACCGGCTCATCCCTTCACGCTTCCCAGCGTTAGGCCCGAGACCAGCCAGCGACTGAGGATCATGAACACCACCACCACAGGGATCATCACCACGACCGCTCCCGCTGCGTACAGGCCCCATTGCGTGTCGAAGTTGCTCTGAAATTGCTTCAGGCCAAGGGGAAGAGTGTACAGCGCTCGGTCGTGGAGGATCACTGCCGCCACAAGGTATTCTGACCAGGCGGCCATGAAGGAGAAGAGGGCCGTGATCACAAGCGCCGGCGCCGCCAACGGGAGGACAATCTCGTAGAACGTGCGGAAGCGACCCGCTCCGTCGATCCACGAGGCCTCCTCCACGCTTACGGGGATGGTGTCGTAATAGCCTTTCATTTGCCAGATGCAGAAGGGCAAGGCTGTGGCCGAGTAGGCGATCACAAGTCCCACAAACGAATCGAAGAGATGGAGCTTGATCAGCATGATGTACAGGGGGAGGAGGAGCATCGTTACCGGGAACATCTGGGTTGTGATCAGAGCGATCATCCCGGCTGCGTGGCCGGGGAAGCGGTAGCGCGAGAAGGCATAGCCTGCGGTGCTCGCCAAGCTCACCCCCAGAATCGTGACCATTACCGAGACGATCGTGCTGTTGAACAGCCAGCGGAGAAACGGCTGCTCCCGGAACAACTGGCGGTAGGATTCAAGAGTGGCGTTTTCGGGGATGATGCGAAGGGAGAGGGCGTGCAGCATATGTCCGGGCCGCAGCGAGATGCCCAGAATCACCAGCACCGGGTAAACGGCGATCGCCACCGCGACGATCAGCACCGCGTAGATCGCCAGCGTGACGTACCAGGGATCCCTCCTTGTGCGCGCCATCAGTACACTGCCTCCGTGGCCCTCGTCCTACGAATGAAGTTCACACTGAACACGAGCAGGATGAAGAAAATAACCATCGACAAGGCCGCCGCATATCCGTAGCGGTAGTAGTTGAAGGCAGCACGATAGACGTAGCTGACCAGGATGTGGGTGCTGTCCGCAGGCTGTCCCCCATTCGAGACAAGCCAGATCACATTCAGGTTATTGAACGTCCAGATCACGCCGAGAGAAACGGCCGGGATCATCACGGGCTTCAGGAGCGGCAGGGTGATGTGGCGCAAGCGGTCGATCCGACGCGCCCCGTCCACGTCTGCGGCCTCGTAAAGCTCTTCTGGGATCGACTGCAACCCGCCCAGGGCGACAACCATCATGAAGGGAAAGCCGAGCCAGATATTCACGATTAAAGCCGCCACAAAGGCAAGGGTCGGGTCCGACAACCACTCGATCGGTCCCACGTGGAATACCTTGGTCAGAATGAGGTTAATCGCTCCCTCCGGGTAGTGAAACATCCCGCGCCAGGTAAGGGCCACAATGTATTGCGGGATGGCCCAGGGCAAAATGAGCAAGGTGCGGATCACGCCGCGACCGAACAGAGGGCGGTTCAGCAATAAAGCCAGAAAAACCCCGATTGTCACGTGAAAGAAGACATTGATCACCGTCCAGAGGATGGTCTTGAGAAACACGCTGTAGAAGATCGGCTCCGAGAACACGCGCACGTATTGCTGAAACCCGATGATCCTCCAGTCGCGGAGATGCGTCAGGCTCATGTTCGACAGGGAGATGACCACATTGTAGACGAAGGGATAGAGGATCACGGCCGCCATCACCAGGAAGGCAGGCCCGGCGTAGAGATAGGCCATCCGGTTCTTGCGAATCCGCATCCACAGCGATGGGGTTCCGGCTCTCATCGCTATCATTCTCCTCCCGCAAGGCAGGCGGTTCTGGGCTCCAGGCTCTTACCTCCCTCTCCCGCGCTACACCCACTCGGATGGCTCTGTGAGGGTCCCCTTCTGCGGCCAGCCGTCTTGAGACCTCTCTTCCTCCTGATCAGCTTTCCGGAATGCACGGCCATCCTGCGCTGCCTGGGCCGCGAAACGCCGACCGCTTCTTCTTCCCTAACGGCGAAACGGCCGTCTTCGAGGGGGCGTGTCTCTCTCTGGCTCTTCCCTCCCCAGCCGCCAGGCGATCTGATTGCTGCCGGTCCTCAATCCTCGTGCATCTCGCGGATCTTCTTTTCGGCTTCCTGCTGCATCCGGCGGGCGGCCTCCTCCGGTCGCATCGCCCCGCTCAACACAAGCTGGTAGTAGGGGCGCATGGCATCCCAAATGGCCCGCATCTCCGGCCGAATGGGCATCGGGCGCCCCAGCTCGATCTGCCTCTGGGAAATCTCCAGCAGCGGATTCTGTTGCACCAGGGGATGCTGCTGTGCCGAGCGCCGGGAGGGAACGACCGTGAGCGCCCGGCTCAGACGAACCTGGGCGTCTGTGGAGGTCAGGTACCGGAGCAGATCCAGGGCATAGCGAAGGCGCTCGCCCCTGGTGTTGACGTTCAGGCAATAGCCGGTGGCTGAGACCATCGGGGCTGCGTAAAGGCCCGTGTCGCTCACCTTGGGCAGCAGGGCCAGGCCCATGTTAACCCCGGCCTCCTGGTAGCTCCGCCATGACCACGGACCGTTGATCACCATGGCCGCGCGGCCCATCTTGAACAGCGTGTTCACCACGTCGAGGTCAGCCTCGCGGGCAATGATGCGATACCTTTCCTTCAGATCGTAGATGAACTGGCAGGCTCGCACCGTGGCGGGTGTGTCCAGAGTAGGCCTTCCGTCCTCGTCCATAACCCAGCCACCGTAGCCGACAAGAAAGGGGATGAAGAAGAACGGTTCCACGTAGTTCCACGCCAGCCCGTAGCGGTCCACAATTCCGTCGCCATCCAGGTCCTGCGTGAGGCGTTTCCCAAGCGCGATCAGCTCGTCGGTGGTCTCTGGCGGATGGGGGACGAGGTCCCTATTGTAGACCAGCATCAGGTGGTTGCCCACCCGGTCGCCGAGCATGTACAGATGGCCCTCGTACCAGACCTGCCCCTGTTCCACGAAGTCTGAAAGAAAATCCTGCTCGAGGAAGGGCTCCAGGGGCTGGATAATCTGCATGGCGACAAAAGGTCCTACCTGGTCCGAGGGACCGTAGACCAGATCGGGGCCACTTCCCCCAAGCGCGGCGACGATGAAGTTGCTGCGCAGCTCTTCCGTCTCGTAGTACACAAGCTGGACGTGCACGCCCGGGCGCTCTCTTTCGTACTGGCGAAGAAGCGAGTCCAGTACGGCCCGCCCGGGGGCCAGGTCCTGCGTCCAGATGGCAAGCTCGTGGGGCGCCCTGCGGCTTGCTCCGAAGGTGAAAAGCAGCACCACACAGCCAACCAGCAGCACGGCCATGATGGCGGCCACGTAGCGCATCGGCCTCCGTCTCCTCTCGAGCTACCCGGACGAGGTGAACCCTATTGCTTGATCTTCCGCACGACCATAAAGGCGAAATCCTCGCCGCCCAACTCCTCGGCCACCCGCCGGAACGTGCTGTCAGCGAAGACGATGTGACTACGGCTGCGCAGGCCCTCGATCAGGGGCTGGTACACCGCCTCAAACTTCTGCCGACGCAGCTCGTTCTCCACCTGCAGTTTGGCATCCTCCGACATGGGCGGTAGAAAGCCTTCTTTGCGACCGATCACCTGGAAAATCGAAAAGCCTTCGGCGGTGCGGACCGGTCCGACCCACTCACCCACGCCGTGCTGGAAGGCGAGCTCCCCGATAATGCCGTAGCTTCCACGCACGAAGTACGGGAATTCCCCTCCCCTGTCCCGGGCCCAGGTTCTTCTCGTGTACTGGCGCGCCAGGCGGCTAAAATCCTCGCCCCTTTGCGCCCTCGCCAGCAGCTGCGCTGCAAGCAGGCTGTCGGGAACGAGGATCTCGCGGATGCTCACTCGATCCTGCACCCCGTACTTTTCCGGGTGGCTCTGGTAATAGCTCTGGATTTCCGCCTCCGTGACGGAGATGGTGTCGGCGATCCGCGCCTTCACCAGCTGGGCCATCGTGTCTTCGAACCAGAGAGCCACTTCGCTTCGCACGTAGGGGTGATGCTGAAGGCCCATTTTCCGCGCCTCTCGGGCCAGGAATTCGTCGCGAATCATCCACTTGATCCCGCGCTGGAGCCCTCCGGCGGAGTTGAGGCGCGGCCGTTCCGCCGGAGGCATTGCCTCCAAGCGGTCCAGGAAGTCCCCGATGGTCCAGTGTCCGCCGCGAAACTCCACCAGCACCTCGTCCCGGAAGGGCTCCATCAGTTGCGAGAAGGAGACGACCTGCTGGTCGCGGATCGGCTGCGGCGGAAGCTTGCCCTGGCGGGTAGGCTCCCCAAAGTAGATACGGGCCTTTTCGAGGAGAAAGGCGAATGCCTTACCCCGGACCCGCACGTTCAGGGGTTCCATAAGCTCCTTCACGTATCGGTTAGCCAGGGCGTTCTCCTTCCGCGAGCGCACAATGCGCTCCAGCTTCTTGTAGTTCTGCGCGAAATCGTGCTCGGTGAGGATGGGGTTGACCTGCTTGTCCTCGACCCGAATGATGTGCCAGCCGAAGCGTGTGCGTACCGGCTCGGAGATCTGGCCGGGGGGCAGAGCGTAGCAGGCCGCCTCGAAGTCGGGGTCCATTTCACCGAACTTGAACCAGCCCAGGTCCCCGCCGTTCTCAGCCAGGGTGGCATCGCGGAACAACTGCCGGGCCAGCGAGTCCCAGTCGGCGCCATTCTGGAGCCTTTCGTACAGGTCGTACGCCTCCTGCTCGGTGCGAGCGAAGAGGTGCCGTGCGCGGATCCGCGTGTTGTACTTCACGAAGGCCTCACGCAGCTCGGCCTCCGTCACCTGCACCTTCTTCTGCACGACTTCCCGGAAGAGCTGCTCCACCATTGCATTCTGCTCGATCCACTTCATCCGCTTCTGGATACGCGGGTCGCGGTCCAGCCCCTGCTGGCGCGCGTAGCGGGCCAGGAGCTTGTTCTCCACGAGGGAGTTGAGATGCTGCCGGATGGCGCTAACCCCTTTGCGTCGCGGGTCGTAGCGCGGCATCAGCAGGATGCTGCGGATGAATTCGTCCCGGCGGATCTGCTCATGATCAACCTTGGCCAGCGCGTCGGGGTCCATCCGATCCCGCGAGCACCCCCACGTAAGCAAGAGCGCTACCAGCACAACCCAACTGCAGCGGTAGGACAATAGTCGGTATCGCATCGCGAGCGCAATTCCTCCCGGTCTTGGCCTACAAACCCAATTGGCGGCACAGGGTCGCAATCGCCGGATCATCGGGCAGGGCCTGCCTTGCCTGCCGGGCGTAGTCCAGAGCTTCCGGCATCCGCCCGGTCTGCGCAGAGGCCACCGCCAGCACATAGTACAGGCGGCCCAGATCGGACGGCTTCAGGTGGGGCCGCCTCCGTTCGAGCTCCAAAGCCCTCTGCAACAAGGACAGGGCCTCGGCAGGACGCCCGCTCAGAAGTCGCAGAGTGCCCATCTTGGCGTACGCAAAGGGCAGGTGAGGGCTGAGTTGGGCGGCTACGGCGTACAGGGAGTCCGCCCTTCGGAAGTCCTGCTGCGCGAGGTGCAGGTCGCCGAGTTTCAGATATGGGTAGAAGTCGGTTGGCACAACCTTGATGACCGCACGGAACTCTCGTTCGGCCTGCTGGAAGTCGCCTCGTTCAATGTAGAGTTGGGCCGCCTCGTAGTGTGCGTGATTCCAGCCCAATCGGTCCGCGTAGACCTCCTGAGCAAGCCTGCGGATGCGCTCGTCGGCTCCCGTCTCGGGAAGCCTCACCTTCCCGTTAAAAGGCCAGCGGCTGACGAGGCGGCGAATCCGGAGCATGGCCAGTTCCTCGTCCAGCGGAGTTACCCCCGCCCGTTCCAGAAGGAGCGAGTCCGAAGGGGCGCGGGCTCGTCTCCAGCGCTCCGGATCGAAGAGATATCCGCAGCGTTGCAACCCATCGGCAAACGCCCGCGCCATCAGGAAATATCCACGGAAGTTCGGGTGCAAATGCTCGAGGAACAAGTTGGAGCCGGGGACCCTTCCCGGAGAAAGCGAAGCGAAGAGGCTGTCCATGTCCACCAGGCCCGCGCCGAATTCCCGCGCGACCTCGCGGATGATGCGATTTGCCTCGCTGGGAGCGCGGAAGCGCAGAGCATCGAGGTCCTTGGCGCGAACCAGTGCATCCCGTGCCGAATCGTATTGGCCGAGAGCGTACCAGCTCTTGCCCGCGAGGAACCAGCTCTGTGCGTATCCGGGATCCATCGCCGCGGCCTCTCTCGCCCTCTGCAGGGCCTCGGCGAAAAAGCCACGGGAGAGCAACGAATCCGCCTCGGCGATCCGTTGTGCCAGGCGGGCGCTCTCGAGGGGGGTCAGGCGAGCGCTGGAGACGGAGACAAACGGCGGCTGGTCAGCCAGGTTGCAGGTCAGGGTCGAAAGAAGAACGGGGACGCGGTGTTTCCGTGCTACCTGCAAAATGGCGCGCAGGTTTGCCCGGAAATCCGCAAGCCCGCGCCGGTAATCGGGGTCGCCCAGCACGATCGCTTTGTCGCGGGCCATGACCTCCATCAGCGTGGCGTCTACGGGTCTGCCGGGGCGCATCGCAAATTTCATTCGCTCCACCAGCCAGCGCAGCAGTCGGAAGAGGCGCAGCTTCTCGAGCCGGAGGTAAAGGAGTTTGACCGCACGGCTTTTGCCAAGGGATTGAGTCGAGGCGACCCCGAGCGCGCCGTAGAACTCATTGTGCCCCATGTAGATCACGAAGGCGTCTGGCTGGTAGCGGACCAGCTCCCGGACGAAGTCCAGGACGGAGTAGCTGTTGATCGCCGATATCCCGACGTTCACCACCTCAAAGTTCACGTCGGGGAACATGGCCTCCAAGCGGTCCTGCAGGAGACTCGGGAACGTCGCGTTGTAGGTGTAGGGGAAGCCGGCGGTCGTCGAACCCCCGAGGCAGAAGATGCGGACCGTGTTGCGCCCTCTCTCGACCTCGAAGACTTCGCTGCGCGCGTCCGGGATGGTCACGTCTCCGAACGAGAAATACCTTCGCGCGACCTGGCGGTTCAATACGTAATACCTCTTTCCCGCCAGCTCGCGCACGCGCACAAGCTCGTAGTCCGAGCCAAAGCCAGCAGCCCGCAACACGAGCTCCGCCGCTGTGAGGACCAGCAGCGGTAGCGCCAAAGCCAGCGCCGAGAAGGCAATGGATCTACCCCTGTTTAGGCCGCGATCGTTACCTGGCTGCCCGTCCACGAAGCCGGTCCCCGTCTCCCTTGCTCTCACGCCTGCAAACTCCGCGCACCTGTTCACGGGCGCCCAGGGGACGTCCCTGCTTGACCTCCCGCGTGCGTCACGAGTAGGCGGCCCCTCGCTTCAGAAGATCGCGTAGATGAAGGGCGCCAGGGCGGAGCTCTCCGTGAAGACCACAATCAGTCCCAGGAGGATTAGGATGATCAGAAGGGGAGCAAGCCAGAGCCGCTTCCGCCTCCTGAGAAAAAGCCAAAGCTCCGCAAGCAGGGAAAGACGCTCGCGCGCTGCACGTGCGGTCTTGGCCATGTTCCTCCTCGCGCTTCGCCTTAATCCGGTTCGAATCTCCGGCGCCATCGGCCGCGCAGATCAGGCATCTTCTCCTTCGCCAAATGGAAGCGATCGATGATCAGGTCGTCCATATCGGTGGAGAAGAAACAGGCCAGGGCGTCCTCCGGGGTACAGACAATCGGTTCTCCGCGCTGATTGAACGAGGTGTTGATCAGGACCGGGCACCCAGTCTGTCGCTCAAACTCTCGGAGCAGGTCGTAGAAGAGCGGATTGTCCTCCCGGCGCACGGTGTGGATACGCGCCGAGCCGTCGACGTGGGTTACGGCCGGGATCGTCCGGTTGTCCTCCCGCACCTGCGCGGTGAGCAGCATATACGGGCTTGGCACCTCAAGCTCGAAATAGTCCCTGGCCCTTTCTTCCAGCACACTGGGGGCAAATGGACGGAAACTCTCGCGAAACTTTACCTTCAGGTTGATTCGGTCCTTGTTCTCCGGATTTCTTGGGTCGCCGAGGATCGACCGGTTACCGAGGGCGCGCGGCCCGAACTCCATCCGCCCCTGGAACCAGCCGACGACACGCTGCTGGGCGATGAGGTTCGCCGTCCGGCGCAGGAGTTCCTCCCGCTCCAGCTCCTCGTACGGGATGCCCAGCGAGTCCAGAAGGGTTCGGATCTCTTCCGTGGAGTATTGGGGACCCAGGTAAGCGTGTTGCCAGTGCCAGTTACGGGGCCGGTCCAGGAGAGTGTAGTAGATGTAGGCCGCCACACCAACCGCTCCCCCGGCGTCACTGGCCGCAGGCTGCACGAAAAGCTCCTCGAATGCGGTTTCCCTCAGGATGCGACCGTTCGCTACACAGTTCAGCGCCACGCCCCCGGCCATGCACAACCGCTTCAATCCCGTCTCGCGGTGAAGGTGCCGGGCCGCCTTCAACAGAACCTCTTCCGTCACGGCCTGAAGGGAAGCCGCCACGTCCTGGTGAAACTTCTCGATGGGCTCGTTCGGCTTTCGAGGTGGCCGGCCGAAGAGCCTGTGAAGGCGCCCATTGGTCATCCGCAGACCATAGTCGTAGGCGAAGTAGTCCATATTGAGCCAAAAGCTACCGTCCTCGCGGATGTCGATGAGCTCGTACATCTTGTCCAGGTAGATGGGCCGCCCGTACGGAGCCAGCCCCATCACCTTGTACTCGGCACTGTTGACCTTGAAGCCGAGGTAATAGGTAAACGCGCTGTACAGAAGACCCAGGGAGTGTGGGAATTGGATTTCCTTCCAAATCTGGATCCGGTTTCTGCTCCCGACGCCGTAGGTGGTGGTTGCCCATTCCCCCACTCCGTCTGTCGTCAGGATCGCCGCCTCCTGGAAGGGGGAGACGAGGAAGGCGCTGGCCGCGTGGCTCATGTGGTGCTCGGCGAAAAGGATCGGTCCCTCGTAATCCAGCGCGGTTCGGATTTCGTGGCGGATCCATAGTTTCTGCCGCAGCCAGGGCGGCATTGCGGTGAGGAACGCCACCAAACTCTTCGGGAAGGTCGAGAGGTAAGTCAGCAGAATGCGCTCAAATTTCACCAGGGGCCGATCGTAGAAGCCCACGTAGCTGAGGTCCTTGGCCGCAATCCCAGCCTCCCGCAAGCAGTAGCGGATCGCGTGAATGGGGAAGGACCAGTCGTGCTTCTTTCGCGTAAAGCGCTCTTCCTGCGCGGCCGCCACCACTTCGCCGTCGCGGAGGAGGGCCGCCGCTGCGTCATGGTAGTAGGCGGAGATTCCCAGAACGTACGTGGCCATCAGACCTGCTCAGAACGGATGACCTGCCCGCTCCAACGTGTGCTCTTCCGCTTCCCGATCCAGCCAGTAACTGGGCTTCCCCCGCTCCCGCTTTCGCAAGTAGTCTTTCCCGGCCACGCGCAGAGCCAGCCACGCCGGGCCCAACACCAGCCAGTACACGAGGAAAAGCAGGATATGGGTGTACGCTACACCCAGGGCCCGCGCAAACGTTTTCCACGCTCGCACCGCACCACCTACGAGGCGCCGGAACCCGTGGCCCCTTTGTCCGCGCAAGGTGGACCGGTCGTGATCTTCCTTTCGAGTCTTCCTCTTCATGGCTCCCTGCCCTGTCTCGCCCCGAACAGGCCCCCGGATCCCTCGTCACCCATCCTCGCTCCGTGCATCCTTTTCTCCTGCAGTCAGGGGTAAGGGAACCTCCGCACCGGGCTCTCGCTGGAGCTGGCGCCTTACTCAATCCACCCGTAATACCTCCCCATCCAGTACGGCAGGAGCCAGGCCGTCGGGGCGCTCTCGTGGCCGCCGCCATCGCCCCAGACGGCGTGCCAGGGATTTCGGTCCCAGCGCATGATCCCCCTTTCGCTCGGAGGCAGGAGCCGGGAGGTCTGCCGCTCCTCGGCCTCCGGTTGCCGCACAAGCTCCAGGTCTTCCCTTCTGGAGTTGTCGACGGTCCAGGAAACGAGATCCAGAGGCGAATCACGGAAGAAAAAGAGATCGGCCTCCAGCCGAGGAGGCTTTCCTCCCGTACAGGCAGCGTAGACAAAATCGAAGAGGGGACTCCCTTCGTCCCTGACCTGATCGTACCACCAGTCGAGGCTTTGCCTGTACAGCGTACGGAGCTGCGGATCCTCCTCGAGATCGAAGAGGATCAGGTAGGACAAGGCGAGCAGATTGTCGTCGATGTGGGTACGCCAGGCTGGGTCCGTGGTCTTGGCGTAGCGCACGTTGTCCGCGTAGTTATGCTCGAAGAGGAGCTTCCGGTACTCACGCTCGTACTTCCCATCTCCGCTCACCCGGTGGGCCAGCTTCAGGTACGCCAAGATCTCCACAGAGTTGATTCCCCGCTCCGTTTCCCAGTCCGGATCCCCGTTGAGTAGCTCCGGGCTCCACACGCCCCACTTCGTGTGCTCGCCGTCAAGGTCGCGCAGGACGTAGCCTCCGGCGATAATGTAGTCGACAATCCGGCAGACCTGTTCCCGGACCTTTGCTTTGGCGACGTCGTCCGCGGCGAGGGCGTAGTAACAATGATAGCCGAACATATGGCCGGTGATTTCGTCGCTGCTGGTGTCGCCTTTCCACAGCCATTTCCCATCCCGCGAGCGGCGCCAACGCTGCTCCACGCGCTTCTCGCGCGGGTTGGCCACACGCATGTCTGCCCATTGGTGATCCGAGATCGTCCGGTTCGGGTCCGCCATTTGCGTCCAGCTCGCCGGGATCACCGTCCGTGCCACAAATCCCCCAGTGCCTGTAACCTCGCGCAGGAACCAGAGGGCCTCGAACGCGCGGCGAGCCCTCTCCCTTGCCTCAGGGTCGCCGGTGGCCGCATACCGGAACGACTCCATGGCCAGATATTTGCCCGTGAACAGGCCGTCGTTGTCCGTGTCCATCGGTTCCCATCGGGACGTGTCCCCAGGCACCGGTAATCGACACTGCTCCACAAGGTAAGGCTCGCGGATGTGGCGCTTGTAGCAGAGTTTGAGGAAGTACTCAGCCTTTGAGGCCAGGGTCCATTGTTGCCTCTCGATGGCGCTCACGCCCGAAGCGGTGGCGATCCAGGCCGTGCCCGAGCGGTCGAAAGCAATGTCACGCACGTCGTCGCTGAGAAGCCAGCGCCGACTGTGCCGCACGGACCACTTCCCCTCGTGGATCCGGCTGATGCCGAGCCTGGTACCCGACCAGATGGCGCCGTCGGGCCCTGTGGCCAAACACTGAACCCAGCCGTTGGGTAACCCGTCCCGCGGGTAGAGCTCCCGCAGTTTCCGCTCGCCGCGGTAGATCGTAATTCCCCCGAGCCCGCCCACCCAGAGCGTGCCGTCGGGCGCGTACGTCAGGGCGCGCACGTTCGCAGAGAGGGGGCGGTCCGCTCCCCTCACCAGGCGGGCCGCTACACGGGTCTGATGGTAAAGCCCGACGTCCGTTGCCAGCCAGAACCCACCCTCGCCATCGGGAAGTGCGTCACGCGGAGCCTTGGAGTAGAGCGTACCCAGGAAGCGGGTCTGCCCCCCGGAGAGGACCCACGCCCCGTCCGGACCGAACGCGACCAAACTGTCGCGAAACGCACACAGGACCGAGACCGGCCTGTCGATGCCAGGGGCCTTCTGGAGTTGGAGGCCCGAGCTCCGGTAGAGGCCGTCGCACGCTCCGACCCAGATCGTGCCCGTGCTGTCCACTGCCAGGCAGTAGGCAGGTTTTCCGGTGAGCACCCCCAGCCACCTTTGCCGGGGCGACGAAAGCACGTAGACGCCGTCGCGCGTGGCTGCCCAGACGGCACCGTCCGGCGCCACGGCAATAGCCCGCACGTCGTTTGCCGCCTCGCCGGGCAAGGGAAATGGTTTGTGCACCTCCTGCACAAAGGGTTCGTCCGGTACCCCGGCGGGAGCCCACCCTGCCGCGACGAGAACCAGCCCCAGGATCACTCCCACCCGCCAACACCTGGCTACAGCACAAACCATGGTCTCCTTCCCTCCACCTGGCATGCCACCCCTGGGTCCTTCGGTAGAGCAGCTCGAAAGCCATTGCGCCGGTGGCGGCCCCTCATCCTTACTCGGCGCGGAAATGGTATGTGCCCGCCTTGACATCGAACACCACGCAATTCCCCTCCAACTTAACGAACTGCACGTAGGGCGCGTCCGCAACTTTCTGGCCCTCTCGAATAAGAAGCGTTTTGCCCTCGTACACGGTAGCCCTCGCCGGATCTTCCACCGGCACGCGAACCTCCGCAGACGTATTGGGCGGGATGGTCACGTCCATCTCGAGAGAGGCTGCTCTGCGCCAGTGGCAGGCGAGCAGCCCGTACTCCGTCTCGTGTGTGACCCTTGCCCACTGGAGGAACTTCGTCATCCGCGGCCAAACCACGGCCCGCTTGAATCCGGGCTCGGCTGGCCGAATGCCTCCGACGTACTCGAAAAACCACCGATCCACCGCGCCCAGAGCGTAGTGGTTGCGGGAGTTCATCCCGGGGCCCTGAACGTCGCTATCCCACAGCTCCCAGATCGTCGTGGCCCCTTTCTCGATCATGTAGCCCCAAGAGGGAAAAGAACGCTGGGTGGCCAGGCGGAAAGCCGTCTCTTCGAAGCCGTAGTCGCAGAGCACAGGAAGCAGGTACGCCGTGCCCAAAAAGCCGGTGGTCAAGTGGTAGTCTCGCGCCGCCACGTCGCGGGCGATTGCTGAGGCCAGTTCGTGGGCGCGTTCCTCAGGCGCAAGGCCGAAGGCGAGAGGCAAGACATTGGCCGTCTGTGTAGCGCCGAGATACCACGCGGAGTCCGGCCGGAGGTACCTCGCATTGAAGGCGGCGCGGATCTTTGCCGCCAGGTCCGCAAAGCGCTCCGCATCCTCGGACTTGCCCAAAACCGCCGCCATCTTGGAAAGCAGTACCGCATCCAGGTAGAAGTACGCGCCAGCGATCGGCTTCTTGGGCGAAGGGATCACAGCGACCCAGTCGCCGTAGCCCTCCCGCTCGTAGAGATAGTTCTGGCTGTTGCGGAGCATGAACTCAAACCAGCGCACCATGTTCGGATAGATCTCCTCGATGATGCGCGTTTCTCCGTACATCTCGTAGAGCACCCATGGGACAAGGATGATGGCATCGCCCCAGGCGGGAGAGGCTGGACTCTGCCCTACTACCGCGGCGGGGGCCACATCTCGCACTGCGCCCTGTTCGTCCTGGCTGCTCGCCAGGTCGCGCAGCCATTTGGCGAAGAAGCGAGCCATGTGCAGGTTGTAGCAGGCGGTAGGGGCGATGATCTGTGCATCCCCGGTCCAGCCGAGGCGTTCATCCCGCTGCGGGCAGTCGGTAGGGATGCTGAGGAAGTTGCTGCGCAGACCCCAGACCACGTTCCGGTGGATCTGGTTGAGCAGCTCCTCGGAGCAACTGAAGTCGCCGATTCTCGTCAGGTCCGAGTGAACCACAACACCCGTAAGGGCGTCGCGGCCCGGTCTTCCGGGATAGCCGGTGACCTGCACGTACCGGTAGCCGCGGAAAGTGAACGTCGGTTCCCAGACCTCGGTGCCCTTACCTTTGAGGATGTAGGTATCGGTTGCTTTGGCGCGTCGGTAATTCTCGACATAGACCGTGCCGTCAGGGTTTAGCACCTCACCGAAGCGCATCGTTACCTGGGTACCCGCGGGTCCCTTCACGCGAAGGCGGGCCCAGCCGGAAAAATTCTGGCCCATGTCAAAGACAAACACCCCGGGCTTAGGCTCGGTGATGGACACCGGCTGCCGCTCCTCGATGGCCCGCACTGGCTCGGCCTGGTCCGCCACCAGAGCCGCGAACCCCTCGTCCAGGGGGACGACGGGTTTCCAGCTGGAGTCATCGAAACCGGGCTCGGTCCAGCCAGGCTGCTCAAGGCGAGCGTCGTACGTCTCGCCATTGTAGAGGCCGTTGTAAAGGATGGGAGCGTCGTGGCACTTCCAGGAAGAGTCCGTGACGATCACCTGCCGGCTTCCGTCGTCGTACTCGACCTCCAACTGCATCAGGAAGCGCAACGGTCCCATGCTGTATTGGGGGCGCATCTCCCAGCCGAGCTCGCCGCACCACCAGGCATTGCCCAGCAGAGCGGCGGCCGCATTTCGGCCCCTCCGGACCAGATCCGTGACGTCGTAGGTCTGATACTCGACGCGGAACCGGTAATCGGTCCAGCCGGGGGTAAACACATCGTTCCCCACGCGCCTGCCGTTGAGAAAGAGACGATAGGAACCGAGACCTGTGACGTAGACCCGCGCCCGCTTGACAGTCTTCTCCAGGTCAAATTCCTTGCGCACCATCTGTGCCCGAGGAGGCACATACTCCCCACCGAACTTCCCCCACGGCGGGCTCCCGTACTCCGCAACCTCCACCGCGCTCTCCCAACCCGCATCGTCGAACTCGATGCCTGTCCAGTTGGGCGCTTCTGAGTCCGCCGTCTTCCACGACGCGTCGCTGTAGACCTGGATGACAGAGCCGTCCTTCGTCTTGGCGTGGAAGTTGACGATCAGCCCGCAGATATCGCCTCCGGTGTTGGCGGCGGCCACAGCCAGGACGTTTTTCCCCTCCCGCACCTGGAGATGCACGTCGTAGTGCTTCACTTCTCTCCAGTTCGCCCCCCGGCCGATTTCCTCGCCGTTCAGATACAGGGTGAACACATTGTCGGCCGTAATCGAGATGTACATCGTGTCGAGTTCCGACCTGGACGGCAGGACGAAGCTCCTGCGGAAGAACACCGTCTTGTTGATGCCCTTCTCTCGCGGGTGCCAGATCCACTTCCCGGCCAGCTCCACCTCACCCTTCACGAATCCGGGTTCACCCGCCGCGATCCATCGGGCCTGCCAGTCGTCCGGCGCCAGGAGGCCCGTTTCCCAACTGGCTACCTCGCTCCAGGGTGAAGGCCTTCCCTCCTGGTCCCACACCCGAACCTTCCAGTGGTATAAGGTCCGGGAGCGCAGAGGCGGTCCGCCGTAGGGGACGTTCACCGACTGGTCTGTGCTGATGATTCCACTGTCCCAGACGTCTGCCTTGTCCTTGTCCAGGAGCCCTCGGGTTGTGGCAACCAGAATCTGAAAGGCCGTCTGGCGCGCTCCGGGACGCCCATCCGCAAGTTTCCAGCTGAAACGCGGTGAGGCAATGTCCGTCCCGAGGGGGTGCGATTGGTACTCGCAGCGGAGTTGCGTAGGCGTGGCGGTCATCGGAGGCCTCCTGCATGATCCGGTCGTCAACCAGAGCAGCGCGGCAAAGCCGCACAGACCCGCTGCCAACAAGACGGGCACGTCCGTTCGTCGGCTCATGGCACAGCCTCCTCCTCAGATCCGGCGCTCCTCGTTCCCAATCCGTCCAAAGGTACGCAAAAAAGGCGGGCCGAACAAGTTGGTCGCGGGACCGAGGAGGACGGCCACCCGCGGGTCCGGGTCCGAAGGCCGTGGCGGAAACCTCCTCTCGTTGTGCCGAATTGCTTGCCGGGAGATCCGCATTTCCCCGCGTCGGTCTCGGCCACTCGCCAGCCCTCCGTTACGCCGGGTTCAGGCCTCGTATCGCCGCCATCGGATGCCCAAGCTCAAAACAACGAGGGGAGAAAGGCCAGGCCTCTCTCCCCTCGAAGATCGCCGTAGTGGGGAACCGGGGCCTACTTCATCAGCATCATCTTTTGGGTGACTACGTAATTGCCGGCCTCGAAGCGGTACACATAGAGCCCGGTTGGCACGGCTCGCCCGGCCTCATCCCGGCCATCCCAGGTGACGCGGTAATAGCCTGGCGCCTGCTCTGCGTCCACAAGGGTGGCGATCTTCTGCCCGACGAGATTGTACACCGTCAGCCGGACCCGTGCTTTCTCCGGCAACCCGTAGCGGATGGTGGTCTCCGGATTGAAGGGATTGGGATAGTTACGGCTGACGAAGTAGGTGGTGGGCAGCTCGGCGGTCTTCTCGCGCTCCACAGCGGTCTCACGCCACTGGCTGCCGAAGATGTCGACGGGGTTCACGTAGAGCGGCTGGGAGTCGTCGATCAGCACGATGTGGTTCATGGCAAAGCCGGCTTCGTTGTCCATGGGGATGTTGCCGCGGTTCAGGGTGTCGACACCGTCGGCGTAGATCCCGTATTTGTACATATGGGCGGACATCTGGCCGGCGTGGAAGAGCACCTCCGTGGTCCAAATGTTGTCGTGAGCGGTTTCGTCGCCGCCGTGGACCCCATCATCGTACAGCCGGACCAGCTGCGAGGTATCGGCGACCGCCCAGCCACCCCAGCCACCGACGCCGAGGGGCACGAAGTCGCCGTTGAGCCAGACGCTCCGGATGTTGACGAACGGCTTCTTGTTAAACCAATCCACAGCGCCCGTCACATTCACCCGGAAACGCACCGTGACGTCGCGCACCAGAGGCCGACCGGCTGGCGAGATGTTCGGCTTCCTCGGCGGCAGGACCAGATCGGATCCTGTGAACGTGAACTGGTGGTCCGAGCCTCCCTCCCAACCGTTGTCCAGGAACTTGTTGGTCGGGTAGGCGCGGAATTTCCATTTCTGGATGGAGCCGGTCACCGCCGTGATGGGGATCTCGTACACGTACAGCGAGGGGTCGAAGAGGTCGGGCACCATGGACTCGGTGTTGGCCCAGCCGTTAAAGCTTCCGACTACACGGATGCTGTCCGTGGCCGGGTCGAACCAGCCGCGCGTCAGCATCTCCGACATGTCGGCCTGGAACTTCACGTTGGCCGTCACCGCCGCCTGGCTCTGGCGATCGAAGAAGTCCAGGGCCACCAGCTGATGGCCGGCCGTCAGGACGTGCTCGCGGTTGGGATCAGCCTCCCAGCGGTCCCCCTGTCCGGGACGGAGGATGACGTACTTGTAGTACAGCTTGTCGCCTACCACCGCCTCCGGCATGTAGTAGGTGCGGACGTAGATCTTGTCGCCGTTTACGTCGGTGAGCTCATCGGCACCCGTCCAGCCATTGAAGTTGCCGCGCACCACGACCTTGTCCGTAGCGGGATTGAAGAGACCGGAGAGCATCTGGATCGACATGTCCACTTGGAAGGTCACCTCGGGCAGCGGCCGCTGGCTCCCGAACACGTCCGTGGGGACCACGTAGGTGGGCTGAGCGTCGTCGATGGCCACGAAGTGGTTCTGGGCAAATCCGGCCTCATTGTCCATGGGGATGTTGCCCCGGTTCAGCGTGTCTACGCCGGCGGCGTAGATCCCGAACTTGTACAGGTGGGTGTTCATCTGGCCGGCGGCGAAGGTGACCTCGGTGGTCCAGATCTCGTCATTGGCTACCGCATCCCCATGGGTCCCGTCGTCGTACATTCGGACAAGGCTATTGGTGTCGGCGACCGCCCAGCTTCCCCAGCCACCCTGACCGAGGGGCACGAAGTCCCCATTGAGCCACACGCTCTTGACTGGGCCGAAGGGCTTCTTGTTGAACCAATCGGTGGCGCCCCGCACATTGACGCTGAAGCGCACGGTGACCGCACGGTTCAAAGGCCGGCCCGCAGGCAGGATATTGGGCTTCTGCGGGGGCAGGACCATGTCCTCGCCCGTAAAGACGAAGCTGCGGTCAGAGCCGCCCTCCCAGCCATTGTCCAGGAACTTGTTGGTCGGATACGCCCGGAATTTCCATTTCTGCGTCGACCCCGGTGCCGCCGTCACCGGCGTGGTGTAGACGTAGAGGGTCGGGTCAAAGAGGTCGGGCTGCATCGACTCCGTGTTCGCCCACCCGTTGAAGCTGCCCACGATGCGGATGCTGTCCGTGGCGGGATCGAAGTAGCCGCGCAGAAGCAGTTCGGACATATCGGCCTGGAAGGTCACATTGCGCGTCACCGCGAGAACCTGCTGCCGGTCGAAGTACTCGACGGGTAGGATTTGGCCACCCGCCTGCAGCACGAACTCGCGATTCGGATCGCTCTCCCAGCGGTCCGGCTTCCCCGGCGACACGATCACGTATTTGTAGTACTGCGTCTGTCCCACCGCCGCATCCGGCAGGTTCACCGTGACCGTGTACAAGGAATCATGGTCCGGGTCGGTGAGGCGATCCTGGTTGCCCGCCCAACCGTTAAAGGAGCCCCGCACCACCAGGGTGTCTGTGGCAGGATTGAACAGCCCGGAGGCAATCTGGATCTTCATCTGGCACTGGAAGGTCACCGGGTTCTGTCCTGCCAGCGCGGGGGCTGCCACGGCCAGACAGACAACGCACACAAGCATCGCTTTCCATTTCCTCATACCACGCCTCCCTCTTTGATTCTGCATCACCTCACAGCACGACCCCCCAAAGCCATGGGGTCCTCGCTCCGGCACCACCTCCTTCACCCTGCCTTAGTACCAACCTCTGCGCCGCTTCCCCCAACGATCAGAAGCAGACCGCCACCGAAAACTTCTGGACGTTGTTCAGTCGGCCAAAAGACTCGTAGGCGTAGTCGATCTTGACGGCGAGGGAGCCGACAACTCGGTACTTCAGCCCCGCACCCACCGTGAAGCCTTGCTCGCTGTCTCGCGAGAAAAGGCTGCGGTAGCCACCGCGAACGGCGAAGAGATCGTGGAAGCGATACTCGCCCCCCACGTTCACGTGCTCGACATTGTCACTGGGATGAGCGGCGTCGACCGCGACCACCAGACTCTGCCCCTCTACCCGCTGGAGTAGATCTACAGAGAGCCCGACGCGGAGCATGAGGGGCAGGTCGTAGGCGTCGGTTTCCAGATTGGCGTTGATCCGCTCGTTGTTGCCGTAGCGAGTGGGATCGATGTCGTACTGGACGAGCAGGTCTCTTCCGCTCATCCGCATCTTGGTGCCGAAGTTAGAGATCACCGCGCCCAGGGTCACGTTGTGGAACTGGGTGACGAAATGGGTCCCCAGATCCACGGCCACCCCTTGCGCGGCGGAGTTCAGGATGAACTCGCGCACGTACTTCACCGTCCCGCCAATGGAGAAGCGGTCCGTAAGGCTGCGGGCATACGTGACCCCCAGGGCGTAGCTGCCGGCTTTGAACTTCTCTCCCGTGCCTTCAGGATAGATCTCCGTCGTCCGCTCCATCTCACCGGCGTTCAGATAAGTGCCTTGCAGGCCGAGGACACCCACCGGACCCAAATTGAGCACAGCGCCTGCGAAGTCGAAACCTATATCGGCAATCCAGTTGGTGTGCACAAACACGGCCTCGTTCGAGGGTAGGCGCGCCAATCCCCCGGGATTCCAGAAGAGCGCCGTAGCGTCGTCGGCCACGGAGACGAAGGCTCCCCCCATCCCAAGGGCCCGCGCCCCCACGGGGATATTCAGAAAAGGCGCCGCGGTTGTCCCCACCTTGCTCACCTTCTGGGCCAAGCCCGGAGAAGCCACCAGGAGGAGGACAACCCATGGACCGGCGTTGCGAACCAGTCGTCCCATCTTCTCGAACCTCTTCATGCCTGTCCCACAATGCTCACTTGATTACGGCAAACTTTCCGACCACCTCACCAATTCCGGGTGCCTCAACATGGTAGATGTACACGCCGTACGCGATGTCGAGATTGTCCTTGGTAAGCATGTCCCAGACGGCCGTACCGTTCTCGAGGGGCGAATCGTGCTCGATCACATCGACCAACTCCCCTTGCACAGTGTAGATACGTATCGTGCACCTCTTGGGCAGGTGGATAAAATGCAGTTCCCTCGGGCCCCGACCGGTCTCGAAAGGATTGCGCGGCTCCCAGGTCGCCGCGGCCACGTACGGGTTCGGAACCACCCGGATCCTGCTCAGTTCGGCCTTGGCCTTCGCCAGATCCACGCGCGGCGCCGAGGCCCGGGCTCGCAGGGCGTCCCCCGTCTGGAAGGGAGCCGTGGTCTTGATCGTTAGCGTGTCGCCAGCCCTCGGGCGATGGTAGGTGGTATCGTTGCCGAAGAAGCTCAGCTGCCAGGTGACAATCACCGTGTCTCCGACCGTCTCGAAGAAGATAATGCGGTCCAGGTTCGACAGGAAGCCGGGCGAAATGAAGGACGGCCGCAGCGGACTGTCCAGGAAAGCAAAATGGACTTTGCGATCCGGCTTATTGGCATCGATCACGCGGAAATTGCACTTGGTGCTTGCGATCGTCACTGGAGGCCCGGGCCGACCCCCTGTCCCCGTGCGGTAGATGGTGAGGGGGTCCGATACGTTCTCGGTGGTGTCAAGCATCACGATCTTGTAGTGGACAGGATAGGCGATCCCCTTCGTGTAGAACCCGGCTGCCTCGAAGGGGGAGAAGCTATAGCGGTAGTTGGAGAGGAGATTGGACGGGTTCTTCGGGTCGGGGTAGAACTTGTTCCAGGTCGACACATCGGCAAGACGCTGGATCTGCCAATCGTTCCGGATGTTGAAGCGCAGGCCATCGAAAAAGTCGCGGCTTCCATCGACGTCCTGCTTTATCCGGTTGACCAGCGTGTCGACCTCGCCGCCCCGTCGGACCACACTCACGAAGGGCTCGGCCACCAGCCGTACGGGATTCTGCGTGTTCGTGACGTCCCAGATTTCGAAGCGCGAGGTCACGGGGATCAGCTCGTGCGGATCCTTCTGGTCGACGTTGGGCTCGCCCGGAGTGGGCTTGCCGTCCCCTTCCCCCTGATCCAAGGTACCCGGCACGCCATCGGCACCCACGTCATCTTTGTTCACGTCCCAGTCCCCGTCGTTGTCCAGGCCGTCCGACGAGGAGTCGAAAAAGCGGATCTCGTAGAAATGGCCGTCTTTGACGCGCGTGGCGTCCACCACTTCAAGGTATACCTTGCCCGTGCCAACGGTGCCCGGTTGGGGTTCCGCTTGTTGGAGTTTGTCGGGTGCGACGTAGCCCGCCACGGGAGCCTCGGGACGCACCGCCACCACATTCCTGGCCGTCTCAATCTTGCCCGAGCGGTCGATGGTCGCGTACTTGGAGGTTTCCGAGGGCAGGATCCCGAGGGCAGGTTCGCCGTGGTCGTAGGCCGTCACAGCGTAGAAGTAGAGATGCCCGTTCCGCACCGTCGTGTCCCGGAAGGAGTGGACAAGACCCGTATCGTCACCCAGGTAGAACTGCGTCCCGTCCATCCCGATCGGGAAGAAGCCCTTTATCCCGTCGATCTTATCGAACTGCGCGATCGGGGCATCCAGCTTGCGGGAGCCAAAAGCATCGGTCACGGGCAGGGCGTCTTGGAAGCCCGGGTCCGAGGCCCGGTAGATCTTATAGCCCTCGAAGTCGTACCCCGAAAGGACGTCCCAGGAGAATTCGGCCGCGTCGTCCCAGTAGATAGTCACCTCGTTATCACCCGGCACGGCCCAGACCGTGGGGAGGGTTGGGGCCTTGGCGAAGTTGTAGTTCTCGTCGTAGATCTTCTGCACGGTGCGCTTGGTGCGGAGCAGCTCCTCTTTGTTGGCCCCGAAGATGACGGCGACCGAGATCCGTTCGGTCTCGCCCGGGCGCAGGGGGAAGTAACCCGAACCGTAGATGAAATCGCCGTCCACGTTCTGCGCGGTGGAATTGAAGTATCCGGGAGCCATGTTGCTCCAGATCTTCTCGTCCTCGCGCAGCGAGAAGAGGTTGAAGGGGTAGAAGAAGTAGAAGCTCGTCAGCCCAAGCTGATCGGACTCGGTGATGTCCGTCTTGTCCATGTGTGGCTCTCCGGGGAGCTGTGTCCCGGCACCAGAGGTGGGCATGCCATCGCCTTCCCCAGGATCGTTCGTATTGACCGCGCCGTCTAAACCGACGTCGTCATTCACCGGGTCCCAGTCCCCGTCGTTGTCGATCCCGTCGTCGCGGCGCTCGTCGATGAGCGGATTGCTTTTCCCCTCGCCCGTGATGTAATCCACACACTTCAGGCCCGTGTACAGGTACGTAGTCTGGAAGACCCCCGGAGCGATCTCAATGGAGCTACCGTTGTTCTCGTCGATGAGCCCGTTGAGGTTGTCGTCGATCAAGTTCCGCGGGACCTCTTCCACCACTTGCCCGGGACGGAACACAAGGCGTCGTTTCTCGCCCAGGTAGCGGTAGTTGACCACCAGGGAATCGGCGGGCATCGAAACGACGCGCCGCTCGAACGTGTCGTAGTTGATCACGACCACGGGCTCACCCGCGCTCAAGGCGCGCGGGGTGAACATTCGTTCGTCGATGATTTTGCCCGGGCCAGCCGCCCCGTCGTTATCGTTGTCGATTCCATCCCAGGGATTTCCTGGGCTTTCCAAGAAGGCACACGCCGCCCAGCCTACGGGAGTCCAGCCGCCGGCGCCGATGTTATCGAAGTCCCAGGTGTAGGTGATGTTGTCCCGGATATCGAAGGTCGCGTTGTCGTCTTCGCCGTCGCCACCGACCATTCCCCCCCAGATGATGGCGAAGACCATTTTTTCGTGCGCGTAGGTGCCGACGTTCGTAAAGTCGAAAACCTGGAAGAGGACGTCCTGCGCAAGGGGATGAGACCACTGGAAGCCGCGCACAGCGCCCTGCAGCCCAAGGCCTCGACGGGAGCGGTCGGTGCTGTCAGGATAGAACTCGTAGCGGGCGTCGTTGTAATCGTCCATCACATAGAAGCTCTCCTGGTCCGCATTGAAGACATTCTTGCCGAAGTACCCATTCCAGGACCCCGGCCAGCCGGGATCCACCACGTCGGTCAGCTTGTCGGGCCAGTATGGAGGCCAGGAAATGGGCAGGTGACTCATCGCCACCAGATTGGTGTCGGGGTTGGCGTAGCCGGGAAGCGGCTCCCAGGTGTACCATTTGGAGCCGTCGTCGGCCCGGTCGCCTGTTCGGGCGCTCACCAGCGGGCCCCGGGGGGTAACCACGGAGTGGCGTATCTGGCCCCGCTCGTCCTTGATCTCGGAGCCGACCATGACCAGCATGTCCCCGATGTACTCGTGGCCCGAGTTGATAGGCCATTCGCCGCCGATATCCTCCGGCACATTGCCCACGCGCCCCACAAACCCCGAGTTGTAGAACGTGGTCCGAATGCGATTCCCACTGTGGATGCCCTTCTTCTCGTACTTCTGATCTCCATGGGGCTTGGGCTGGGCCAGAGCCAACGCCGTCACCAGGAGAACCCCAGCCCCTCCGACAACGGACCATCGTGCTTTTCCCATCATACTGCACCCGCTATCGTGTTTGTCACCGTCTGCACTGCGATCGGAAACCTCAGAAGTTCAGAGCCACACCTACCTGCACTTGCCTTGGCTCGATGAACCACTCCGGATGACGAGCATTGTCCTCCAGCGTGCTCACTCGATGGGGGTCGGCACCCACCGCCCGCACGTCAAGGGTGTAATAGGGGCTTCCCGTGTCGGTGTACACGTTCGTGGCGCTGCGCTGATCGAACAGGTTGTAGATATTCGCGAAGACGGCCAGCCCCAGCTTGTGCACCCGGAACTGCTTAAAGAGGCGAAGATCGAAGCTGTTGACCGCTGGCCGACGGGCGCTGTTCTCCCGCAGTCCCACGAAGGCACTCCCGCCTGCAATGGTCCCGTATGGGAAGCGCGGCGTGTAGGGCTTCCCGGACCAGTAGCGACCGATGAGGCTTAGCCGCCACGTCGAAGTCCCCACACTGAGGGTCCCGTTCAGGGTGTGCCGCTGGTCCCAGGCGAGGGGGATCAGCTGGATGCGGGGCGCCCGGTTCGCAAGCCGGTCGAAGTACTCATCGTCGGGGTTGGAGGCGCTCCCCTCCGCCACCTGGTACGTGTAGTAGAGGTTGGCCTCGAAGTAGCGGCTGTAGCGCTTGTCGATGCTGACGGTAATCCCCTTCACGTTCGCGTAGTCCTTGTTCTCGAAGCGGGTGTACACCACGCTGGGCAGGGAGGTCTGGATCGGCGGGCCCGTCCCTACCCAGTCTCGGATGTCGCGGTAGAACAACGTGACGTCCACACCGACGTCTTCGCCCAACTGCTGCTGCAAGCCGAGCTCGTACATCACCGTGCGCTGAGGTTTGAGGTCGGCGTTGTGGAGAAGGGTCGACACGCCTGAAGTGCGCGGCACTTCAATCTCACCGTACAGGTACTCGAACTGCGGCATCTGGAAGAAGTGGCCATAGCTGAAATGGATGACCCCGCGGTCGGTGATCGGGTAGGCGATGCCGAATCGCGGGCTCACCTGCATCTTGGAGGAGGCCTTCTTCCACCAAAACTTCTCGCGCTCGGCCACTGTGTACTCGACCAGGAGGGACTCCGGGGTCGTCGCGCTCCA
>JAPDPT010000050.1 GCA_034506315.1 candidate division KSB1 bacterium
CAGTTTCAAATGACCGCCTCGGTTGAGATCGTCGATCTGCGAATGCAATAGCCAATGGTAACCTCATGTCTTCCTCGTAGAGGGTTAGGAGCATCTCCTTGAGGATTCCCCTCCCCTGCGACCCTCACGGGACAGACGGTGCCGCGAAGCTTCAGACGAGGGTGGGACCGCGCGATTCGGAGCCCTTTATCGGCAGCCCAGGGCCGCAGGAAGAAGCTTTCGACTCGGAAAGGACCTCAGCGAGAGGAGGATCTGTTTTCCCGGTAGGAAGGTGAGCCCTGCGATAAAAAAGACTTCGGGACGCGATCAGCTCTCAAATTGCCGCAAAAACTCTTTGCAAGATTGTGTGCCCTTCGCTATCATTAGCCACTAACCGGGAGCGAACAAGCAGAGGCCGAGGGGAGTCAAACCGATGCAGGAGCCTTACGAGCAGCAGGTCTCGCTGACCGATTACCTTCGGGTGCTCTATCGGGGGCGCTGGATCATCGCCATCACCTTCCTCATCACGGTTCTGACCACGGCCTTCTTCACCTTCACCGCTGAGCCCGTCTACCAAGCCTCCGCAACGGTGATGATCAAGGAGGAGGGCGGCGTCTCGGACGTGCTCTTTGGGGGCGTGGCCGGGGCCTTGCGACGCGACACCGAGATCAACAATCAGGTGCAGATCCTGAAGAGCCGCACCCTGGCCGAGGAAGTGATCAAGCGCCTGCGCCAGTCCGAGCACGCCAAGGAGTTGCGGGTCCTGGGTAACCTACCGGAGGACGTGAGGCGGAAGTTCAATCCCATCTCCGCGGCTGCGGGGCTGGTGTCCGGGATCATGGGCGGGGGCGACGACGGAAAACAGGGTCCAGCAGGCGAGGAGGCTCTGGTAGTGGCCCTGGCAGAGAGGCTCCGGGAGAAGGTGAAGGTCACCCCTGTGCGCAACACGGACATGATCGAGATCAAGTTCGAGGCCCCTAGCCCCTTCGAGGCCGCGTTCGTGACCAACACCATCGCCCAGACCTATCGGGAGGAGGACACACGCTGGAGCCGCGCCGAGGTTAGCCAGGTCAAGGAGTTCCTCGAGCAACAGCTGCCGAAGATTCGCGAGGACCTTGAGGCGACAGAGGAGCGTCTCCGGAAGTACCAGGAGGAGCAGGACGTCTTTGCCTTGGATCGCGAGACCGAAAAGCTGGTCGAGAACATCTCCGAGGTGGAAGCTCTCTACCACGCGGCGCTGACCGACCTGCAGGCCTGCCAGAAGCGCCTTGCCTATGTGGATTCCATCCTGCAGGTGAGCCGGACGCAGATTGACGTCGACGCGATCGCCAGTCAACCTTACCTGGAACAGATCCGGCGCCAGATCGCGCAGAAGGAGATCGAACGCGCCACCCTGGTCAGTAACCTTCTGGACCAGGGCCTGTACCGTGAGAACGACCCCGCTCTTTCCCAAATCGACCGTGAGCTGAACGAGCTCAAGGCGAAGTTCCGCGAAGAGGTGGCCAAGCTTGCCGCGACGCAGATGCCGGATCCCCTTGGTGTGTCCAATCAGGTCCTGCAGCGCAAGATCGAGCTCGAGGCGGAGTTGCGTTCGCTCCGGCCCAAGGTGGAATCGCTGCAGCGTCTGCGCCAAGAGTACAACCGCCGCTTGGAGAGCATCCCCACCAAGGCTCTTGAGCTGGCCCGCCTGAAGAGAGCCGCGCTGGTCAACGAGAAGATCTTCACGATGATGCAGGAGAAGTACGAGGAAAGCCGCATCACCGAGGTCGGCCAGCTGGGTAAGGTCCGCATCGTCGATCCGGCACGCGAGCCCATCTTCCCTGTCAAACCCAAGAAGAGACTGAATCTAATGCTGGCGGGCATCATCGGCCTGATGCTGGGCGTCGGCATCGCCTTTGTGATCGAGTACATAGACAACACGGTGCGCTCGCCCGATGAGGTCGAAAGATTGGGCCTGCCGCTCTTGGGGACGGTTCCGGTGATCGAGGTGGAGGAGGAGCGGGAGAAGGTGCGTCTCCACCCCTCGGCCAACGGCGATGCGGAAGCGTGGGAGCTGTCGAGCCGCCTGGTCGCGCATTTCCGGCCCAAGTCTCCCATCTCCGAGGCCTATCGCACGGTGCGGACGAACATCCAGTACAGTCGTCCCGACCAGACTCCTCGCGTCCTCCTGGTGACGAGCCCTGGCCCAGGGGAGGGAAAGTCGACCACTGTGGCCAATCTCGCCATCACCTTCGCGCAGCTGGGCAATCGGACCCTGCTGGTGGACGCGGATCTGCGACGCCCCATTCTGCACCGCATTTTCGGGATCGACCGCAACACAGGGCTCACCAACTGCATTGTGGGCCGCGAGAGCCTGGAGAACGTCGTTCGGCCTACCCCCATTGAGAACCTCTACGTCATCGCTTGCGGGCCGCTACCCCCGAACCCTGCCGAGATCCTCGGCTCCGATTCCATGAAGCACCTGCTCAAGAGGATGGCCGAGGAGTACGATGCTGTGCTTCTGGATAGCCCTCCTATTCTGGCGGTGACCGATTCCCTCGTACTGTCGACCGAAGTGGACGGTGTGGTACTGGTAGTGCGGGCTGGCCAGACAGACCGGCAGGCTGCACTGCGGGGATTCGCCTCGCTCGAGAAGGTGGGAGGGAAGATCCTGGGCGTACTGCTGAACGGGATCCGAGTGGAGAGCGTGTACGGCTCGTACTATTACTACTACCACTATTACTACTACACGCGGGAGGGTGAGCGGAAGGTCCGCAGGAAGAAGCGCAAGCGTACCCACTATTGAGTCGCAGGCAGCGCGAGGTAAGGGAGGCAGGAAGAGCCAATGGGAAACGTTAGGCGAGCGGTAATCGGGGCGGCGGTCTGCGTGATTCTCGCTACCCAGGGGGCTGCGCAGCAGGCGTCGTCTCAGCAGGCGCCGGGACCTCAGGGCTATCAACAGGCTGCGCGGTACTATCTGGGCTCGATCGGACCGGGGGGCCCTGATCAATTGCTAATGCACGTGAACGTGTGGGGGTTTGTCCAGAAACCGGGACAGTACCTTGTTCCGGCCAACACGAACCTGGTATCCCTCATTTCCTTTGCCGGGGGGCCGCTGGAAGACGCCAGCTTGCGGCGAATCCAACTCATTCGCGCATCTGCCGACGACGGCCAGGTCCCCGTGCTGAATGTGGATGTCGAGGCCTACCTGAAGAGGGGAGACCCATCCCTCTTGCCCATCCTCCGGCCTGGAGATACGGTCATTGTTCGGGCAAGTAAGGTGTACGGTTTCCGGAAAGCTCTGGACTATGTCTGGCGGGTTGCGGTTATCGTCCAGGCCTACGCCCTCTTCACTTATTACTTGCGGCACAGTTAGACTGCTTCTCCGGATTCTCGCCACTCCAGCTGGAGCGAAGGGACTTCTTCGCGGGGCATGCTACAAGTGGGAGAGGTGTCCATGGGTGTTGATCTTCCCGGGAACGAGGCCAGATGGTACGCTCTCTACACTCGCTCGCGTCACGAGAAGAAGGTGGAGCTGCAGCTTCTGCAGAAAGGGATCGAGTGTTACCTCCCTTTGCGCTATACCTGGCGACAGTGGAGTGACCGCCGCAAGCTCATCCAGGAGCCCCTGTTCCGCTGCTACGTATTCGTATACGGGGATGAACGGCAGCGTTTGGCCGCCCTCCAAACGTACGGGGCGGTGCGCTTTGTCAGCTTTAATGGGCGACCTGCGGTTGTGCGCGAAGAGGAGATCGAGAACATCCGCCGCATTCTCCGCGAACGTCCCGAGGCTGAGGCCTGCGAGCCCTGGGTGGTCGGAGAAGTCGTGGAGATCGTGCGAGGTCCTCTGGCCGGAATTCGCGGGACGCTCCTGGAGATCCGAGGCTCCCGAAGGCTTGTGGTGAGCATCGATTCGATCCGGCAAGGAGTGCGCTTTGAGGTAGACGGCAGTGACGTTCGCTCCCTTGGTTCCAGCCCGGCCTCCGCGCGCTTCGTCCTGGCGTCTGCGGGGGGCATCGAGTACCGGAAGAGGGTTCATTGAGGCCGCGGCTGAGATTGCCGCGGTTTCTGGCCCGTGCAAGCAACAGGCCAGGGTAGATCGAGGCGGGGTAAGGGCCGGGGGAGAGCGCGCAGGACCGGAAGAGACGCGACAGCATCTTGTTCGATCGGCCGTGCAGGCGCAGTAATCCTCATCCTGAGCGGGCCTCCCGCTTCGATGGTGCGAAGAGGCGATGTGCCGCCTTGCCTCTCCGATGCGCCCACCTTCGCCAACTGTTACAAACCAGCCTCGATTTCGCTCTCCCGGCACGACGAAATCTCGAGGGGCTCTGTGTCCGGTGTGACGGCAGGCAGGCGGGAGGCCCACCGTTGCTTTGTCTGTCGTGTCCGTGTGAAGAAGAGCGCGAGCAATGGGGAGGGAGCCATGGTCAGGGGAGGAGTGAGTCGAAGGGACTTTCTACGTCGTTCCGCAGTGGCCGCAGCGGCCCTCGGCCTGGGATCGGCCTCGAGCCTTGAGCTTGAGGAGGAGCGCCCGGTCAGGCCCAAAGCGGTGAGCCCGAGCGACAAGATCGTGGTTGGCTTCATCGGCTGTGGTGGAATGGGGCGGGCGAACATTCGGTACTTCAAGGAGCAGCCGGATGTCGAGATCGCCGCCGTCTGCGACGTCTACCAACCGCATTTGGAGCAGGCCCTCGCTTTAGCAGGAGGGCGAGCCAAAGCCTACCATGACTTCCGCCAGGTTCTCGACCGGAAGGAGATCGATGCTGTGGTCGTTTCCACGCCGGATCACTGGCATGCCCTGCCCACGATCCTCGCCTGCCAGGCCGGAAAGGACGTGTACGTCGAAAAGCCGCTCGCTCTAACCATCGTCGAAGGGCGCCGAATGGTGGAATACGCCCGTCGGTACAAAAGGGTGGTGCAGGTGGGCACAATGCAGCGCTCGGGAAAGCACTTTCAGCAGGCCGTCAGGCTTGTGCAAGAAGGGGCGCTGGGGAAGATTACCCTCGTGCGTTGCTGGACAGCTGGGAACTCCTATCCCCAGGGCATCGGTAACCCGCCGGACAGCGATCCGCCCCCTGGCCTGGACTGGGATTTCTGGCTTGGACCAGCACCCTACCGCCCGTACAACAAGAATCGCTGCATTTACAATTTCCGCTGGTTCTGGGACTATTCGGGAGGCAAGCTGACCGACTGGGGGACGCATCTGCTGGACATCGTCCTCTGGGCCATGGGGGTTCGCGCGCCCACCGCCGTGTCGGCCAGTGGCGGCAAGTTCGCCCTTCAGGACAATCGGGAGACTCCGGACACCCTGTACGTCGTCTACGAGTTCCCTGGCTTCGTGTGCACCTACTCGGATCAAGAGGTCAATGCGCGGGGAATCGACCAACAGGGTTACGGGATCCAGTTCTACGGCACCGAGGGTACGTTGTACGTGAGCCGAAGCGGCTACTGGCTCTATCCAGAAATGCGGGAGGGCGAGGAGGACCAGCGCGTGGGGCGCATGCTGGCGGTGCAGCGCGGGGGTTCGCCCATGAACGAGCCACACGTGCGCAACTTCCTGGACTGCATTCGAAGCCGCGAGCGCCCGATCTGCGATGTAGAGGTGGGTCACTACACGACCACAGCCGCCCATCTGGGGAACATCGCGCTGTGGACCGCGCAGAGAATCGTTTGGGACGCGGAGAGGGAACAGATTGTCAACGTGCCAGAAGCCAACCGGTATCTCCGTCGCGAATACCGGAAGCCGTGGAGTCTACCATCCTGAGGGATGGCCGGTCAGTGACCGCAAGTCCGTGTTTTGCGTTGACAGATTGGGGGGTGATTCGTAAATTGACCGCCCGGTTTGGCGCTCCTTACGTATCGGTGCGGGTTGGGCTTAGAGATCTCCCTTCCATCGACGCCCCCTCCGGGCCGCTCGGGAACGAGACTTGCAGCAGGGGACGAGAAACGCGGTTTCCACCGATAGACACGGGGCGAAGAGCGGACAACGCTTCATCCCGAGACAGCGGCGGGAACGGGATGGCCCGAGGCAACGGCAGAGGCGGGAAAAGGGCTGCCGACACTTCGGCTGGCGAGATTGACCATGATCGAGAAAGTGGTCACGATCAAGAACCGCCTGGGGATGCACGCGCGTCCTGCGGCGCTGTTTGTCAAGACCGCGTCTCGGTTCAAAAGCGACATCTCGGTGACGAAAGACGGATTGGAGGTCAATGGCAAGAGCATCATGGGGGTGATGATGCTGGCCGCCGAGCAGGGCAGCCAGCTCTTAATCCGGGCCAACGGGGAAGACGAAGAGGAGGCGATCGCAGCTCTTGAAAAACTCATCGACGACAAATTCTACGAGGACGACGGTTCCCCCAGCTCCGGCACAAGCCAGCCCGGCCCCTGAAGAATGCGCTCCTTCTCTGGGGGTTGAGGGGGGAGAGGTGCGACTCCGTGGTTTGCCGGTCTCGCCGGGGATCGCTATTGGGTCGGTTTTTCTGGTGGCGCAGGAGGTGCCGCAAGCGGGCGCACGCCGACTTTCTGCGGCAGAGGTGGCGGCCGAAAGGGATCGGTTCCTGCGGGCCGTGGAGGCAGCCCAGCGGGAGATACGGGACCTCAGGGAACACCTGGCGAAAAGTTTGGGGGAGCAAGGGGCCGCGATCTTTGACATGCATGAGCTCCTTCTCACCGACCAGGCGGTGGTAGAGGCCACGGTTCGCCGCATCGAACGAGATCTCCTGAACGCAGAGCATGTGTTCACGGAGATCATGGAGAGGCATGAGCGAACCTTGGAAGAGTCCCGCAGCGAATTGTTTCAGCAGCGGGCGGCAGACGTGCGCGACGTCAAGCGAAGGGTGCTGCGGCACCTGGTGGGCGACCGGCGTACCGCCTTGACCAAACTCCCAGAAGTCGGCATCGTGGTGGCGAGGGAGCTCACCCCCTCCGACACCGCCGCCATGGACCCGAAGCGTGTCCTCGGGTTCGCGACCGACCTGGGCGGGAAGACCTCCCACGCAGCTATTATGGCCCGGGCACTGCGGATCCCAGCCGTGGTGGGACTCCACTGCTTGACCGCCCTGGCCCAGCCAGGAGATACCATCATCGTGGACGGATTGAGCGGGGAGGTGGTAGTACGCCCGCGCCCGTCCACGCTGGAGCAGTTTCGGCGGCGGCAGCAGCAGTATCTCCGCTTCACCGCCTCGCTGGAGAAGATCCGGGATCTTCCCTGCCGAACGCTGGATGGCAAGGATGTCGAACTTTCCGCGAACATCGAACTGCCGGAGGAGCTGGAAAGCCTGCGCCACTTCGGTGCCTACGGGATCGGTCTGTATCGCACGGAGTACCTCTACCTGGCCAAGCCCGGCCCGCCGACGGAGGAGGAACTTTACCAGGAGTTCGCGCGCGTCGTCAAGGCCATGCGGCCGCACAGCGTCATCATCCGGACGCTCGACATCGGCGGCGATAAGAAACCGGACTGGATGCCCTTCCCGGAAGAGCAGAATCCGTTCTTGGGGCTACGGGGTGTCCGCCTATGCTTCGAACGGGAGGAGCTGTTCCGGACTCAACTCCGCGCCATCTTGCGTGCGGGCACGCACGGCGCGGTCAAGATCCTCTTTCCGATGATCTCCTCGCTGACCGATTTCCGTCGCTGCAAGGCCTTTGTGGATCAGGCGCGCGAGGAGCTCCGTCGCGAGGGCAAACCTTTCGCCGAAAAGGTGGAGCTCGGCGTCATGGTGGAAGTCCCTTCGGCAGCCATCGCAGCCGACGTGCTGGCCCGCGAGGCCGATTTCCTCTCCATTGGGACCAATGACCTCATCCAGTATACCCTGGCGGTGGACCGCGGCAACGAGCACATTGCCGAGATGTACCGCTCTTTCGACCCTGCCGTGCTCCGGCTGATCAAGGAGACGATCGAAAAGGGTCACCGCTCTGGTGTATGGGTGGGCATGTGCGGCGAAATGGCGGGGGATCCCCTCGCCACCCTGCTCCTTCTGGGCCTGGGCCTGGACGAATTCTCGGTCAGTCCCGTAATGCTTCTGGAGATCAAGAGGATGATCCGCTCGGTGACTTTCGCGGAGGCCGAACAGGTGGCCCGCTGGGCGATGGAGCTGGCCACGGCTCAAGAGGTCGAAGAGTTCCTGAGTGAGGTGGTGCGCCGACGCTTCCCGGATATCCTGATGTGAGGCGGAGACCCCCGGAGCGATAGGAGGCGGAATGGACCTGAAAGACTCCATCCAGAAATACGATCGGTCCGACATGTTGAGTAAACTCGTGGGCTTTTCCGGGCAACTGGAGCAGGCCTGGGCCCTCGCGCACGACTTTCCGGTTCCGTGGAGCGCGCCCTCGATCCAGAACATCGTGATCGCAGGAATGGGCGGTTCGGCCATTGGGGGTGATATCGTCCGCTGCCTTACCTATCGCGAGTCGCCTGTGCCGATTGCCGTGGTGCGCCACTATCAGCTCCCGGCCTACGTGGGCGAGAAGACCCTCGTGGTGGTCTCGAGCTACTCGGGCGACACGGAGGAAACCCTTTCTGCCTTCGAGGAGGCCATTTCTCGACGGGCCCAGATTGTGTGCATTTCCTCCGGCGGCGCCGTGGCCCGTATCGCTGCCGAGCAAGGCTACCCCTTGCTCCGGATTCCGACGGGATATCCGCCTCGCTCTGCTCTGGGTTTCCTCACCATCCCCGTCCTTTACCTGCTTGCCCGTCTGGGGTTCATCTCCCGGCTGGAGGAAGCCTTCCGCGAAACGGTCTCCGTCTGCGCCGAGCTTTCCGAATCCTACAGTCCGGATCGGCCAGACAACCTTGCGCTCCAGATCGCCGAACGCCTCTTGGGAAAGATCCCGGTGATCTACGCGTCCGTGGTGCCGATGGAGGCCGTTGCCCTGCGCTGGAAGGGCCAGATTTCCGAGAACGCCAAAGTGCTCGCCTACGCCAACGTTTTCCCGGAGCTGAACCACAACGAGATCGTTGGCTGGGGGCTCTTGCGAGAGATTCAGAGCCGAATTCAGGTGATCTGCCTGCGGGACGCCGGCGACCACGACCGGGTGGTGAAACGGATGGACATCAGCCTGGAGATTCTCCGCGGGCAGACCGGTGAGGTGATTCAGGTGCAGAGCCGCGGGGATTCCCTGATGGCCCGCTTGTTCTCCCTCATTGTGCTTGGGGACTTCGTTTCGTACTATCTGGCCTTGTTGAATCGCGTGGATCCGACCCCTGTGGACAACATCACTTTTCTCAAGAACCGCCTGCGGGAGGGATAGGGGGAAGCCCCTGCGGTAGGTCCGCGGGCAAATGCGTGTACGTCACTGACAACTGGGGAGGAAGGGCAAAAGCCCGCAACGATCCCAAACCGGTGGAGGAAGGAAACGATGCGCAAGTACCTGTTCACCTCGGAATCCGTCACCGAGGGGCACCCGGACAAGATCGCCGACCAGATCTCCGACGCCGTGCTCGACGCGGTGTTGGAGCAGGATCCCCATGGCCGCGTGGCCTGCGAGACCTTTGTGACAACGGGTCTGGCCTTGGTGGGGGGTGAGATCACGACCGAGTGTTACGTAGACATTCCCAAGCTCGTGCGCGAGGTCGTGCGGGAGATCGGTTACACCGATGCCCGCTACGGCTTCGACTACCTCACGTGCGCCGTGCTGACGACCATCGATCAGCAGTCGCCCGACATCGCCCTCGGGGTCGACCGGGCCGGAGCTGGAGACCAGGGGATCATGTTCGGCTACGCGGTTAACGAGACGCCCGAGCTTATGCCGATGCCCATCATGTTGGCCCACCGGCTGGCGATGCGACTGGCGGAGGTTCGCAAGAAGAAGATTCTCCCGTATCTCCGACCCGACGGCAAGACCCAGGTGACGGTTCGTTACGAGGACGATGTCCCCGTGGAGGTGACGGCGGTGGTGGTCTCCGCCCAGCACGAGCCGGACGTGAGCATCGAGCAGATCCGTGAGGACATTATCCGCGAGGTCATCCACGCTGTCATCCCAAAGTCGATGATCCACGAGGATCGCATCGTCTACCATATCAACCCTACAGGCCGCTTCGTTATTGGAGGTCCCCAGGGCGACACCGGACTCACGGGTCGCAAGACGATCGTGGATACCTACGGCGGTGTGGCCCGAAACGGCGGCGGCTGCTTTTCCGGAAAGGATCCGACGAAGGTCGATCGCTCTGCCTCCTACGCCGCGCGGTGGATCGCCAAAAACATCGTGGCGGCCGGATTGGCCCGCAAGTGCGAGATTCAGATCGCCTACGCCATCGGTGTGGCCGAGCCGGTCTCGGTCAGCGTCGACACCTTCGGGACGGGAGCCATTCCGGACGAAGAGATCGAACGCCTGGTCCTCAAGAACTTCGACCTTACCCCGGCGGGCATCATTGAGGCGCTGGACCTGCGGCGCCCGATCTATCGCAAGACGGCTGTCTACGGACATTTCGGCCGGGAGCTGGAAGAATTCACCTGGGAGCGCACCGATCGGGTGAAGGACCTTCAGAAAGGCCTTTGAAGCCGGTCCTTCAGGGGGCCATCGGAGTACAGGATGCGGAGCAGGCAACGAGGCGGCGGGGCGCGCGCAAAGGGAAACGGAGGCAAGAACGGTGGACTACGACATTGTGGACCTGGGCCTGGCCGACGAAGGGAAGAACCGGATCGAATGGGCGGAGCGGGACATGCCGGTGCTGGTGCGCATCCGCCAGCGTTTTGAGCGGGAGAAGCCCCTTGCCGGCATTCGTATGGCCGCCTGTCTGCACGTCACGACCGAGACGGCCAATCTGGTGCGTACCCTCAAGGCGGGGGGAGCGGATATAGTCCTCTGCGCCAGTAATCCCCTTTCCACCCAGGATGACGTGGCGGCGGCGCTCGTGAAATACTACGAAATTCCCGTGTTCGCCCGGAAGGGCGAAGACAACGACACGTACTACGCCCACATCCGTCGCTGCATTGCCCACCGGCCGGTGGTCACCCTGGACGATGGTGCCGACCTTGTTTCCAATATCCACTTCGACTATCCCGATGTGGCCAAACAAGTGCTGGGGAGCATGGAGGAGACCACCACCGGCGTCATCCGCCTACGGGCCATGGAGCGGGACGGCGCGCTGAAGTTCCCGGTCATCGCGGTCAACGATGCCGAGACGAAGAATCTGTTCGACAATCGCTACGGCACGGGCCAGTCCACGGTGGATGGGATCCTGCGCGCTACTAACATCCTCCTCGCGGGGAAGGTTGTGGTGGTGGCAGGCTACGGCTGGTGCGGCAAGGGCTTCGCCATGCGCGCGCGAGGGATGGGCGCCAATGTGATCGTGACGGAGGTGAATCCCATCCGCGCCCTTGAGGCAGCGATGGACGGCTACCGTGTGATGCCGATGATCGAGGCGGCGCCGATCGGCGACCTCTTCTGCACGCTCACCGGCAATTACCATGTGATCCGGCCGGAGCACATCGAGCGGATGAAGGATGGGGCCATTCTGGCCAATTCCGGGCATTTCAATGTGGAGATCGACATCCCAGGCCTGGAGAAGATGGCCGTGCGCGTGCGCAAGGGGGTACGACGCTTTGTGGACGAGTACACCCTATCCGACGGACGTCGCATCTACCTCCTGGCCGACGGCCGGCTGATCAACCTGGCCGCTGCCGAGGGGCACCCGGCCTCCGTGATGGACATGAGCTTTGCGACCCAAGCCCTGACGGCGGAGTGGGTGGTGCGCAACGCCGGAAAGCTGGAGGTAAGAGTCCACCGGGTGCCCAAGGAGATCGAGGACTGGATCGCCCGGCTGAAGCTCGAGACGATGGGGATCACCATCGACTGTCTCACTCCGGAACAGGAGAAGTATCTCCAGTCCTGGGAGATGGGGACCTGATCCCAGCTGTTGTGAGGCAGGGAATCAGCAGAGAGCAATCCAGGGCCGGGAATCCCTCCGGATGTGGTTAGTTAGCCTGTAGGGGGCTCCTCCGGCCGGCCCAAGCATCGGTAGGCCGGCTCGATTCTTGCCTCAAGTCCCATCAGAATCCGACGATATTGGGGATGGCATCTGCAAGGAAGGGATCCGACCGTCCAGAGGAGTACCCTCATGAAACGCTTTCGCTGGCCTCACCTGCCTTTGGCCGCGGCTCTGGCGGTGTTCCTCGTTGGTTGCTCCGTCGAGAAGCCAGTGGCCCCCAAATGGGAGACGAAAGTCGCCGTTCCTCTGATCGATAAGACGTTCACCATCCGCGAGCTCGTGGAGGATGAGGAGAACGTCTTCTTCAATGGGGACAGCGTCCTTTCCTTCTCGGTGGAAAAGAGTCTGGACGCGTACCATGTCGGCGAGCGGCTGAAGATCAGCCGCCTCGAAAAAATAGCCTCCGCGAAGATGGGGAATTTCCGCGTTGATTCGCCCGATACAGTGTCGGCCTGGTTCACCCTTGCCGGGCTCTGGCCAGGCGGGGGGTCCGTCCCTCCCGGGCAATCGGTTTCGATTCCCCCATTTCAATTCGAGACCGAGGCGAAGGCCTTAGGGGCCCTGACGAGTCTGGGGTACGTGGAGCTGGAGTCTGGCGTAATGGAGGTGACCATAGAGAACCACATGCCGATTCCCCTGGGTGCGCCGCCAGACTACCCTCTCCAAGCCAGCATCTGGGCGGGCACGCCCGCTAATCGAACCCATCTGTTCACCGTCCAGTTCGAAGGGCAGATTCCGGCCTTTGAAGGCAGAACGGTCCCTGTGGACGTCTCGGGTCTCCGCATCCCCCGCCAGCTGAGCGTTGTGGTGTCGGGCGGTTCTCCCGGAAGCGGAGGGAACCCCGTCCCGGTAGGGCCGGAGACAGGCTTTGAAGTCGGGGTTTTCTTGCGCGATCTGCGGGTGAAGGAGGCGGTGGCGAAGGTACCCGCCCAGGAGATACGGACGCAGGCGTCCTTCCACGTGCGGGATACGCTGGCCATCGTGCAGGGCCGGATCAAGAGGGGCAGCATCAGCCTCGATTTTGAGAGCGCGCTGCCCGTCTCCGCCGATCTCTCCTACCAATTGCCCAACTTCCGGCGCAGTGGCTCAGGTCTGCAGGGGCAGTTGCACCTGAGCCCGCAGGGGTTCTACCAGGAAGGGATTGATTTGAGCGGAGTGGAGATTGTCGCTGCCCCCGGGTCCACGCCCGGGGAGCAGGAACTCCGCTTCGAGTGGGTTTTCCGCACTGAGGATACCGGAAACAACATGGTCTTCTTGCGGGCCAGCGACAGCGTGTTCGCTCGGCTGACTGTGGACGAGATCGTGCTTTCCGAGGTGCACGGTGAAATCGGCAAGGTGCGCGTGAACATTGAGCCGATGGTGCGGAGCGTCAAGGTGCCGAAGCATATCGACTCGCTCGAATTTGATGAGGTCACTCTGGACCTGGCCCTGGAACATACACTGGAGTTCCCAGCCCATGCCCAGATAGTGATCGAGGGATCACGCGAGGATGGCCGGGTGGCTGAACTCGTCCTCGATCCTGAGCTTCATCCGGCACCCCAGAACGGCTCGCGCGTAGATCACTTCGTCATCGATCAGAGCTACCCTGGGCTCCGGGAATGGATGCGCTTGGTTCCTTCCTCCATCCTCGTGCGCGGCTATGTGGAGGTGGGAAGCCCTGGGGTGGTAGCGACGATCTCGGAGTACGACTGGGTGCAGGGAACGATGAAGATCAGCGCTCCTTTCTCCGTGCGCATTCCTGAGCAGACCACGCGGGGCAGTGTCGATAGCCTCAAGTCGTCGGCGGAAGACCGGAAAGAGACCCTGGACTATGTGAAGGGCGTGCACCTCGTGGCGGAGATTGAGAACAGCCTCCAATTTGGTGGCTCGATCACGCTGAAGTTCGCCCGCGATACCTCCCTGGTCTACCGTCAGCCAAGCGTGAGCATCGGTCCGATTGGGATCGATCCCGCGCGTCGGGTGAACGGCATCCTTCAGCCCTCGCGCCGGACGGTGGAGATCGCCCTCGACGAACAGCAGCTGGACTTCTTCCGGTACGACCCGGTCTATTCCGGGGTGGAAGTCCACTTCCCGGGCACCGGGTCAGAATCCGCCGTGATCCGGGCGAGCGATTACCTGCAGGTGCGGGCGTACCTGGAGACGCGCTTGCTGGTGCACGAGCGCGACAGTAGCCACTGAGGGGACAGGAGCGGCGGGGACTCAGGCTGCCGGCGAAGGCGGTGGCCCTTTCCCTTTGCCGTTCTTGCCCGATCGATGGAGTGAATGGGAGGACCCATGATCACAAAGAGGTTCCGAGACCTTGGCGAGAGGAAGCGAAGTCCCGTACGGGGAATCTTAGGGGTCTCTGTTGCTCTGGTTGCCCTGCTTGCGGGATCGGGGAGTGCGCGCGCCGACCTCGGACTTCAGCCGCGTGTGCTCGGCATGGGAGGAGCACGGGCAGCGACCGCGGCCGGCGTGGAGGCGATCTTCACGAACCCGGCCAACCTGGCTCTGCCGGGCCAGAAGCCATTTGAGATGAGCCTGGTAGGCTTGGGCCTGTTCGCTTACAACAGCTCCCTTTCCCTGCACTTCTACAACCGGTACAACGGCGATTCCCTGGATGACCGGGAAAAGGAGCAGATTCTGGCCTACTTCCCTGACGATGGCTGGAAGCTCGGCTTGCTCAGCGAGGTGCCCCTCCTTGGCTTGCGCATCGGGCGTTTCGGACTGGGCGTCCAGGCTGTGGCGGACGGCGGGATCACGCTCCCGAAAGAGCTCGTGCGGCGCCCCCTCTACGGCATCGGCATGCACGAGACCTACCGCCTCGAGCCATTCGCAGGCCAGGCCGTGGGCTACGCGAAGGCGACGCTGGCCTATGCCCAACCTTTCCGCGTTCCGTCCTTCGACCGATTTGCCATCGGGCTTGGGGTGGGTTACGTGGTGGGACTGGTCCACGCAGAGATCCTTGAAGCGAGGGGCTATTTCCAGAACGATTTCAACGCCTCCCTGGATTGGAGAGTACGCGCCCGTACGGGAACGCTCGGCAGTGGATACGCGGTCGATCTCGGGATGAGCGCGGCCCGAGGAAACTTCCGCTTTGGTCTGGCTCTCACACCCGTGGTCAGCCATATTGCGTGGAAAGAGAAGACGGAAGAGCATTTCTACTGGGTGAGCGGCGACTCCCTGAACGTGACGCGACTCGATACCCTGGACGCCGACGAGGTCTTCGACCAGAGAGA
Source organism: candidate division KSB1 bacterium (assembly GCA_034506315.1). Lineage (GTDB taxonomy): Bacteria > Zhuqueibacterota > Zhuqueibacteria > Oleimicrobiales > Geothermoviventaceae > Zestofontihabitans. Next base: position 15,103 of record JAPDPT010000050.1, read on the forward strand.
TTCCACCTATGCCGTAGGTGCCTTCTCGACTTCCCTGCCGACTCAGCTCATCGCCGGAATGGCCTACCAGTGGGGGAGGTTGGTGTTGGCCGTCGACTACCACCAGTACTTCGAGAAGCGGTACGCCCACACCACGTCTCCGGAATTCGCGCTCGGGATTGAGTCGCGGCACATCTCCTTCCTCCCGCTGCGGTGTGGGGTAAGCTTTGGCGGCGGGCGCAAAGTTCGTCCCTCCCTTGGCCTGGGATTCTACCTACCGGGTCTCCGCTGGGACATTGCCATTGGGGGATCGGGGAGCATGCTCCCGGAACGCTGGAACGGACTCAGCGTGGGTACGAGCCTACGCCTTGCCTTCTGACCGATTTCCCGAATCGCGCGCAAAACGAAACGCCCCTCAGCCCGTGGCTGAGGGGCGTCCTTGTTTCAGCTCGGCTCCCTGAGCTCAGCGGATTACTTCTGGAGCAGCAGCTTGGTCGCAGCGCGGAACTTGCCCGCCTCCAAACGAACGATGTAGACGCCGCTGGGAACAGCCTTCCCGGATTCGTCCGTGGCATCCCACACGACTGCGTGAAGACCGGGACCCTGGGTCGCACGGACTAATTCCTTGACCTTCGCGCCCAGCACATTGTAGATCTGAACGGTCACCTCCGTCGAGGCGGGAAGCTCCCACTCGACGCGCGTCTGCGCGTTGAAAGGATTCGGATACGCGGCGTGCAGCGCGTAGGTTCGTGGCGTCGACTCCTGGGCCCGCGGATTGTCCTCGACACCGATGACCGCACGGAGATCGATGGGCGGAAGGCTGAAGTTCACGCCCGCCGTTTCTCCGCTTCCTACCTGAACCGGGACGGCTCCCTGGGGAACCTGAGCGGCAAAGGGCAGCGGCAGGAAGACGGGGATGAGGTCGGCATCCCGCTCGTCTGCACCGCCGTGTCGCATCATCGCAAGGACCAGTTCCACCAGGTCGATGTCCGCAAGCTCAGGCTCGGGAACGGGTATCCCGGGGTACCAGAGGTCAAGGTACAACGTGGGTAACTCGATCCCGCCCAGGTTGAGGCCTGTGAGGTCCGGAAGTCCGTCGCCGAGACCGGGAAGAGGAAGATTACCCAGGTCCAGCTCGGCGCCGAGAGGAATGGCGTTGGTCAGCGCAAAGGTACGGACGTAGTAGCTTCCTGGCCTCAGACCCCTGATCTGATAGGTGCCCGGCGAAGCTGTGGGGCTGAAGCTGGCAAGGTCGATCCCTGCCACCCCCAGGCCCTGGATGTGTCCCGATGCGTCGTAGGCGACGACCACGGCCTGGTTGAGCGGTTCGCCCGTGACCACATCGCGAACGGTGCCGGAAATGGAGCCCGAGGCCTTGGCTAGGGTGATGTCGGCCAGTACCACCTGGTCGTTCTGGAGCCCTATGATCGCGGAGTTCGGGTCACCGTAGGAAGCGCCTCCACCGACGTACGTGGTGGCGTAGCCGAAGAGAATCGGCAGGGCCGCAATCTTGTACTCGCCTGGAAGGAGATTGTGGATGCGGTAACCGCCGGGGAACTGTACGAAGGCGAAGTCTGCCAGCTTGCCTGTGCTCGCCTCAAAGGCGATAACGGGGAAGCCGTAGAGACTGTCGGCGCCGACCGGAGGCCCGTCGGGGAAGCGCACGTAGCCCGCAACCGTGGCCCCTCGCTCCAGAGTAAAGTCCACACCGAGGATGATCCCTGGGCCCGGCACGTGGATTGGGGTTGCCTCGGCCAGGCGATAGGCTCCGTCGTAAAACTCCGACAAGTGGGTCTTGTCGGGGATGAGACAGAGGAGAGCATAATCCCCAGGAGGCAGTGGTCCTACCCCGTAGGTTCCGTCCTCTTCGCTACCGCCGAAGGCGATCTCGGGCAAGGCGCGGTGCAGTTCAATGGGGATGATCAGAGCGCCCTCGATGGGATCTCCGCCCGGGGCATCCGTTACCCTGCCGCCGATGTAGGCCGGGGCCTCGAGGGCGAAGTCAATCCCTGTCAGCGTGGCGCCCTCGTTCACGTGCAGGACGGTGGCGTTCTCGAAATCCCACAGGCTGTAGCGATTCTGGTAGTACTCGTCGAGCACCTCGCCCGCGTGTTTCAGGACGGTCAGCGTCCGGAGCACCCAATCTCCCTCCCGCAGGCCTGTCAGCGTGTAGGCCCCGTTCTGGTCGGTAATGGACACCTCAAGTTGCAAGTGGCTGAAAAAGGGATCTGCCAGCACGCTTTCAATCTGCCGGTCGACGGCGATCACGAGGACGGAGTCGAGCGCTTGCCCATTTGGCCCCTTGACCACGCCTTGGATGGTAGCGCCGCGATCGAGCATGAAATTGATCCCCTCGGTCGTGTCGTTCTCGGTCACCGTGACGAGGGTCGCCTGCGCAGGGGTGCGGGCATTATTGTAGAACTCCCCCTGATAGTTCATCGCGGTGGGGAGGAACCAGGCGCGGACAAGGTCTCCCAGGAGATCGTTGGCCCACACGTAATACTGTCCGGGCGCAAGGCCGGAGATTACGTACGGCGAGCCCAGGAGAGACAGCCCAATACCCGCTACCGAGGTGTCGCTGGCGTCGAAGGCCACGGCAAAAGCGATGAACACCGGGCTCATGAAGGTTGGGCCCATGATCTGGCCGCTGATCGCACCGCCATAGGCAGGGACAACAGCGCCAGCTGGGGCCAGAATGAAATCGATCCCTCGCAACTCGTCCGCCGTGCTGGTAATGCGAATCACGTCCGCCGTTGCCCAGTCGCTCTTGTCATGGTACCAGGTGGGACCCAGCTCGCTGGTGCGCGCGGAGAGCTTGTACTCCCCCGCTGCCGGCACATGAATGACGTATTCGCCGGTGTAGGGGTCAGTCACCACGTCATAGCTCAGGAGAGTTGTAGGGCTATAGGCGGAGGTGAGGACGAGGCTCACCAACTCCCCCGCCACAGGAATGCCGTCGCTATCCCGGATCACGCCGGTCACAATAGCCCCATCGTCGAGGTCAAAGTTGATGCCGGAGACCTGGGCACCTGGGGGTACAGTGACCAGGGTAGCCGCTCTCCACCCGGCCTTGTCGCCGAAGGGCGCGGGCACGTTGTTGTACAACTCGTCGACGTACCCGTTGCTGATCGTCATTACGTAGAACTTGCCGGCATACGCGCTCAGAAAGTATTCTCCCGCCCCGTCCGTCTCCGTCGCGCAGACGACGTAGCCGAGAGAGTCGAAGGCCACGACTGTGATAGGCTCCTGGGGTGGTTGACCTCCTACTGTGACCACTCCACGGATCCCTTCTTCCTGGTGGGCGGAAAGGGCTGATACCGTAGCGGGCTTGCGCGCTGCCCTCATCTGCTCCACCACGTCCACATTACGGGCATGCCCGAGCAGGACGGCCGCGCGGAAAGCCTGGACGCGCATCTCAGGGGTGATGGCCTGCGCAGCTCGCTGTGCCATCCTCTTCGCCGCTTGCTGGTCGGCAAGTGCCTGAAGCACCTCCTGGGAGAAGCCGGTCGAAAGCTTCTGCGAGGCCTGGCCAATCGCCAGCAGCTCCCTCTGCGTAGACGCTTCCTGCAGCCTTTCCTTCAGGGCCTGGGTTTGACCCGCCCTTATCCCTCCGGGCACCACCAGCCCCGAGGCAAGGAGCAGGATCAAAGCCCCTTTTCCGCTGCGCTTGTCCCAAAGTTTCCTCATCGCCACTCCTCCTCTGGTTGGACCTACCTTTTCCCCCTTAGAGAACACCCTCCCGCCCCGTACTATTTCCGACTCGCCACCGCTTTTTTGTTAATGTACGCCCGAACGGGACCGAATGCAAGGGCAAGCCGGCAATTTATTCTGGAGTGGAGAGGCGAGTCCCGTTTGCTACAAGCTGAGGCAGTGGGCCTGGCGTCCCTACGGGAGCGCGAACGTCGGCGAGCGAGTGGCGTAGGCGCGGTCGCCGAAGCCAGTGAGGTCCAAGAGGATACGCAGGGTGCGACTTTTATGCCCCGACTCTTGCTTGCGGCCCAGCTCTCGGACCGCCTGCCCTGCTTCCCCTCGTAGCCAGCGCTGGAGTTCCTGATAACTCTCCAGCGCCAGGGGCTCGACCACCACCGTGACGGTCAGGTAGTAGGTACCGGCGGGCAGGCCGGACACATGGGAGGTCACCAGCAGGCGGTGCGACCGGCAAAGGTAATCCTCGAGCTCTTCCAGGTCTACGTAGGTGGGCGAGGCCGTATCAGGCATTGAGACGGCGTAAGCCACCTCGAGAGGCTCAAAGATGATCTTGGCCCGCTCGACTCTCCTCAAGACCAATGCGTCCGGCAAGAGCTTCCGCACCCGCCAGAGCCGGATCTCGAAGCTCAGCGCGGAGGTGGCTCCTCGGGTTAGGGCGGCGAAAAAGTCCGGGGTGAGGACGCGGCCCACGACCACATCGACAAGAAGCGAGTCCCCTTGCACCTGCACCCGGCCTACTTTGACCCAACGTTCTTGCTCGCTCTGCCCGAGCGCCGTGCTCGTCCAGGGCAGGGTGTAGATCAGGCCCAGGAGGAACCAGACCCCAGCTCCCAGTCCTGGCGTCTCGCAACGATCGCGACCCACTCCTCCCGCCTCAGATGATGCGTTGGCCGTAACCCGAACCTAGCCATTTCAGACGTGATTTCCGGCTCCTCCGTTTCGATCAGGCCTGCCAGGACGAGGTCTCCCGCGGGGCTCAGATGCGCCCGGAGGCTGCCCAGCAAGGAGAGGATGATCTGCCGCTGCAGATTCGCCAGAATCAGGTCGAAGCAGGCGGTAGGCGCCAGGGTCTCCAACGATCCCACGAATAACCGGACGTGCCCCTCAGTACGGTTCAGTCGCAGGTTCAGGCGGGCGTTGTCCACGGCCAGCGGGTCGATGTCCAACCCGATCACCGGCGAGCACCCAAGCTTGGCGGCGGCGATGGCGAGGATCCCGCTGCCGGTCCCGACGTCCAAAACGCGCTTGCCCGGTGCGGCAAGCATTTCAAGAGCCTCGAGGGAGAGCTGAGTGCTGGGATGCGTGCCCGTCCCGAAGGCCATCCCCGGCTCGATCACTACCTCGATCCTCTCCTCGCCCTCCGTTGGACTATGCCAAGGCGCTCGCACCAGCAAGCGATGGCCAATTCGGACCGGGCGGAAATACGTCCTCCAGGCCAGATGCCAGTCCTGCTCCTCTTCCCACTGGATCTCGTGTTGTACGGCTCCGCCTGGGATGGCGAAGGTCGCCTGTAGCTGGCTCACGAACGAGTGCACCTCGAGGGGTGTGAACTCCGGGGCAAAGTAGACGTGGGTCCGTCCTTCCTCATGCCAGGACCCGAGGGCTCCCCGGTCCAGGAGCAGATCGACGAGTGTCTCCACGTAAGGGGAGGAGCCAGTTAGGGTCAGTCGCAGCCAGCGCCGTCGCCTCACCACTGGCGGATCACCTGCAGAAGCACACGGCCCACTTTTTCGAGACTTGCGGGGCTGCATTTGTCGGGCGTGTCCTCCAGGGTGTGCCAGTATGGGTAATCGAAATCGATCAGGTCGATCGCCGGCACCCCCAGTTCCAGGAGCGGCAGATGGTCGTCCGTAACGTAGTACTGAACGCGAGGGATGAATTCGATGATCCCCAGTTGCCGCGCCGTCTGCCACACCTGATCGGCGAGGGAACGGGCGTAGCGGTAGGAATGGCCTTCCAGGAACAGGTTGAGGTCGCGGTCCCCCACCATATCCAGAAGGATGGCTGCCTCAGGACGATCGTCCCGGGGCAGGCTGCGTGCGTAGTGCCGGGAGCCGACGCAGTAGGTGGCGTCGCGACCTGGTTTTCCCTGGTCCTCCGCGTCAAAGAACACGATTTCGATACCCACTCGTGGCGGCCTCTCGTGGAGCACCCGGACCAGTTCGAGGAGTACGGCGACCCCAGAGGCTCCGTCGTTGGCCCCGAGGATCGGCTTCTGCCGGTTGCGAGGATCGGGGTCTTCGTCTGCCCAGGGACGAGTGTCCCAGTGAGCACAGAGCAGGATTCTCCGCGTCCGGTCAGGCCACAGGCGCGCCACCACGTTGGTGGCGCGAGCCGTTTGCTGCTGGTCCAGCCCGAAGGAATGATCGAAGCTCTGCAGCCTAACGTCGGCCGTGAACTGCCGGAGCTCAGAGACCAGGAACTCCAGGCAGGCCTTGTGGCCCGGGGAGCCCGGGTAACGGGGACCGAACGAGCATTGCTTCTCCAGCAGGGCGTACGCTCGCTCCCCGTCGAAGCTGGGGTCCGAGCCTCCGCAGGGCGCCACAAACGGACACGTCAGCAAGAAAGAGACCAGGAGGCCTCGTGAGACCCGTTTTGCCGGGGGGAGCAGCCATCCCTGCCGTACTGTCCGAGCCATGTTCTCGCCTCCTCGACGAGACGCTCAACTGCCACGAATGGAGATTTGGACGCTGATCCCGAGCTCCTGGATCTTCGTCTCTCCCATGAGGGAGTTCTTTGTGTGGCCGACAGTGAGGTACGCACTGCCCCGCACCTGCGTGCTGAACGAGTAGGTCACCCGCGGCGAGAATTCCCACTTGCTGGTCTCCGCCGTCGGCTGAAATCGGCCATCGAGACCACGGCTCTTGAGGGTTGTGTTGGTCCCGTAAACGAGGTTGAACTGAAAATCTATGCTGTTCTTGAGTTCCTTGTTCTTCAGCATTGGCAGCCGAAATCCGGAGCGTTTGCTGTAGCGTGCCGTGAGGGTGAAGTCGCGGGAAAGCTGCTTGGTGGAGCCCACCCCGTAGCTTGTGCTCTGGCTCAATTGTTCGCTGGAGTTGTAGCGCAGGGTGAGGTTCATGCCGTTCTTAAGCTGCACGTTCATCCCCAATAGCGGGCGGAAGCCGGACTGGAAGTCCAGCCGGGTTGTGGTACGCTGTCCGGTGGGCAGGAGATTCCAGGTCTCGCTGCGCTGGCCATCGAAGGCATGGTCGAGCGAGACGCTCTGGGCGTACTTCTGGAAGAACTTCCAGCGCTCCAGACCGGACCACCGGATCGTCCAGCTCGGGAAAGGCATGTCCAGATCGCCGAGCCGGAGGTAGCTCCGGTTGGAGCCGCCCGTGACGGTCGTAGTGCGGTTTTCCTGCTCGGACTGCGTGTAGCGGAGGTCCACGCCTACCGTGCGCATCGGCCGCAGGCCCGTCTGAAGGCTGAGGCTGGTGCTCGTGTTCTCCGCACCGCGGTTGGTCCCCACATTTTGCAAACTCGGCACCCCGGGATTCAGGCTGAAGCCGAACTGGAAATCGGTGGTGGGCATGGCTTCTCCCGCCAGTCCGAAGCGACTGGCCCCCTTCCGCTGTTGCAGGTTCAGGCTGATCGGGTCGAACATTCCGAAGAATTTCCCCACGTAGCTCAGCACGGACAGCGGCGAGCCGCCTTTGCTGTCTTTGGGTTTCTCCTCCCTGGGGGCGGTAGGCGAAGGCTGGGCCTGGCCTTGCGCCCCGGGTGGCGGTGCGCGTCGAACCCCCGGCGGCTGCCGACCGGGCATCGGCCTGCCGGCAGGAGCCGTGGGGCGGAACACAGAATTCCACAATCGGCTGGGATCCAAGCTGAACGAGGCAGAGAAATTGGCGCTGTTGGCTGCGCTGCGGCCCGTGGTCTTCTGCTGAAGGTTGTTGTTGTACTGGAAGTTCGAGGAGTAGCTGAAGCTATGGGTGAGCCAGGCGAAGATCTTCGGACTGTACTTGGCGGAGAAGGTCTGGCTGATCGCCGTCGTCTGTCCCAGTTTCAACTTCCACACGTCGCTGAGGGGGCTGTTGAGCATGTCGGAGGCGTAGCTCCGGCTGTAGTCGAAGTTCAGATTGTCGAGCATCTGGTAGGTGGCCCGCACGGATCGGCTCACGTTGAGCATATAGGTTCCGGTCACCGCTCCGGTGCGGGTCACCGATTTCTGGTCGCTCTGGTTGAAGGCTCCGTCCAGGGAGAAGTTGCTCGGTTTGTAGTAGAACTTGGTCGCGGCCAGCTTGCCCAGGATGGGTAGGGAGCCCAGGAAAGAGAAGGGCTGGAGCGCTTTGCCCCGGGCGAAGCTGAGATTGTAGCTGATCCTTCCGGAGCGGGAGACGCTTCGCGCATCCAGGATCGTGGAGCTGCTGGAGTGGGATTCGGTCTCGCTGTAGGAGGCCGACACGCGGTCCAGGGTGTTAGCGATCAGCCAGTTCTTGGACTGGGTGGCCCGGCGGAGAGAAACGCTGAAACCGCGCTGCTCCTGCCGCGACCGCACCGTCTCCAGGACTTCGCGTGGGATGTGCCCCTTCCGGAGCTCGATGTCAGTTCCCGGCTTGTACTTGGGCGTAGCCTCGGCGTACCTCTCATTGTAGGTGATCGGAATGGACAGGCCGAGGAAGGAGGGCAGTAGCTTGTCGAGCTGCAGGCTGGCGTTGAAGGCCGTGGAGATGCGATTGTCGCCGGATCCGTAGCGGCTCTTGATGTCGTGGAAGTCTGCGTCCTGGCGGTCAATATCGGCGCTGAGGCGCAGCACATCGGCAAGGGCCACGTCGCCGTGGGCGCGCATCGCCATGCCGCGTTCCTTCTTCACGTAGCTGAGCCTCAGCTCATTGAGCCACACCTCGCCCGTGAAGGAAAGGGGCTGGCTGCCGGGACCGCTGGAGAAGGTGCCCATCAGATTGCGCACCCCCACCGCAAGCATCCGCACATTGGTGAGGCTGGGCCGCCCACGGATCCGATACTCCTTGCCGTTGAGAAGCACTTTGACGAACTCGCCAGAGGTGCTGTCGTAGTAGGCGGAGTCCAGCTTCACGGCGGCCAGATCGAGGAGATCGATGACGATCTCGTTCCGCTTGTCCCAACCCGGGTACACCCGCTGGCGCAGCTCGTAGTAGTTCTTGAGGTCCGATCCGAATCGGAAGAAGAGCTCGATGTAGCTGCTATCGGGACGGATGTGCGTGCCGGCGGGGTCCTTACCGAACACGTACATCTTCATTTTCTCGTAGTGCAGGTAATCCTGAGCCGAGTAGAACGTCTTCTGAATGAGGCCGCTGTAACCCGGCTTGAGGTCGTTGATTTTCAGGACCAGCGCCTGTTCGCGCGCCTGCACACGCGTAATGGGATCGATCTCCCCAGACACTCCGGGCGGCGGCCGGTATTCCGGATTGTCGTGGGTGTTAACCACCGTGACGGCCACAGTGGTGTCGTCGCGCGCGTCGTACTTGTCGGGGTTGAGGGGAGAGGCAATGCCCAGCTCCTTCCAATCGCTACCGACGAGGTTGATTTCTGCGATCCGGATGCGGGCACCGTTGCGATTCTTCACGCCGTTGATCCAGATGCGGATCGCCTCGATGCGGGTGAAGTCAGGGTTCCCGATGTCCTTCCGGTGGGTCAGGTCGGCAAGCGGAATCCGATACTGCCACCAGCCCTTTTCCGGATTCCCACCGGAGATGTAGGCCGTGTCCGGAGAGTCCTTCGCGAGGTTGATGGTGTACTCAAAGTAGTTGTTGCTGAGATCGACGGCCCCGTTGCCGTTGATGTCCTCCGTATCGGGGCGCCTTCCGCCTTCGTCGTTCTCGTTGCCCTGGGTGCCGTTGATTCGCGAGTAGTCGAAGCTTGCGGGACTGTAGTGCCAGTCGTCGAAGCTCAGAGGCTCGCCGCGGTCCCGCCTGCCATTGCGATTGAGGTCCCAGAAATCCAAGGGGTCCGGGAGGTCCATCCCGTCGAGTCCAACGTCTTCGCCTGGGTCGAGCAGGCCGTTGCGGAAGCCTCCCGGCGGAGCCTTGTCCTCCGTATCCAGGCGCCCATTCGGGATGACGTCTTCGGAGATCTGGCCGAGGTCGATGTGCAGAATGCCTTCGTCTCCCTGGACCATGATCTCCAGGAATTTGCTTTCCGTCTGGTCATGATAGCCCGCCGAAAGGCTCTGCATGATCCCTGCCCAGGAGCTGTCGAGGGGAAAGTAGTAGGGGTCATGGACGGGCAGGTGGGTGCTGTCGGCGGGAGTAAACTCGATGGACAGCACGTGCACGCGCTGCGGCACATTTGGATTGATGTCCCGGTTGGGCCATATGTCCTTGATGTACACTTGCTCCCACGGGTTGTACCAGATGATCCGCCCCATCCGGCTCACGTCAGGGTAGATGCCCACCGGAGCGGAGGCAAGGGTCCAGGCTCGTCGGGTAATGCTGAGACCGATCGTCCGTTTGGAGCCCTCGAAATCGTCGATGTACGCCACCCCGCTGGGATCGCCCGTCGCCTCGTTGTTCCGGGTATTCGGGTTCGGCAGGATCTGGGCAATTTCTCCCTCAATGTTCACCGAAGAGGGGGCCTGGGTATCGACGAAGGGCAGCAGGTTCACCGCCTGGGTCAGGAAGTACGGCTGAAACCCGAACTTCCCGTTCACGTCCCAGATGAAATTGCGCATCGGTCCCTGCCCGACGCGGATCTTCCGATCCAGGGTGCTCTGGTTGAGGTAGAGGAACGAGGCGCCGATGAAGCGGTCGGTCCCAAAGTCGTACTGGGCCCGTGTGCCCACCAGTGTCTTTTTCTCGAGTTGGAAGAGCTCGTTGCTCTCGTACGAGATCTGGACGTCGGCTGTGGGCAGCGTGGCTTGCTCGTTCAGGATGGTGAGGGTACCGGTGTAGTAGTCAATCACGTAATCGGTGCCCCGCTGCAGGGGCCGCCCGTTGAGGCGCACCTCCTCAGATCCTTCGATCAGGTTGAACCCGAGCTGGTAGGTGGCGCTCTTGTTCTGAGACCGGACTTCGATGTAAAACTTGCTGGCCGCGGTGATGGCCGCCTGGCTGGTCGTGTCGTAAAGGGTGGGACTGTAGCGGTCTGGGCTAAGCTCGGGTTTGACCAGCTGACCGTCGATGTAGACACCCAGGGGATCAAACGGTCGGAGGTCGGGGAAGATCAGCTCACCCCGCGCCAGATTGAGAATATTCGGATCGATGTCCACGGCCCCATCGGGGTTCGGATTCCCGTTCAGATCGAAGCGGTCGAGGCCGAAGATCTGCAGATAGGTCTTCGCTTTGCCGTCGACGACTTGGGTCTCTTCCGGATCGCCCGACGGCGGCTTGTAGAAGATCTTGAGCGAGAATCCCTCCCTCTGGATATTGGTCGCACCCAGGTAGTAGACATTCTTCCACTCCAGGTCCCAGGTGCTGTCTTTCGGGGTGGGCTTGGGGGACTTCAGGATGCGCAGGATAATGGTCGTCTGGGTCTGCGGGTCGAAGTCAATGTCGCCGACCTTGCGGCCGGAGTGGGTTTCGTAGGCGACCGCAAGGACTTCCCCATCCCCAACGGGGTTATTCAGCTGGACGTAGCCCAGGTCTGTGTCCACGAAGTACTCCGTTTTCTCCAGCCGGCGGAAGTACCCGAAGTAATGGTTCTGGTCTACGCGGGAGGTATCGATATCGAAGGTCTGAAGGCTGTCGGCAAGCCCGGGCTGGTCGGGCCTCTCGTCGATCACTGCCCAGCCGCGGATCGAGTCGGAATAGCGCGTGTCGTAACCGGGCTCCGACTTGTAGAGTTCGATCCTTCGGATCGACCAGGAGGGGTTGTAGAGGTGATTGCCTTCCTTGTCGTAGTACCGGAACTGGTTTCGATAATAACGGTCGAGGAAGAAGTAAGCGCCGCGCCGATACTGGTAGTCCTCGATGCGCTGCGTCTGCTGCTCCGCACCGCCGCTGAGGCTGATCCTCTTGCTCTCGCCTTTCTCCTGGCTGGCGATGGTGGTGACGCGGAGGTTCCCGAGCTGCATGTCGGCCTTGACGCCGAAAAGGCCCGAGTTCCTCCCGCTGAAGGTGACGAAGCGGGTGGCGGGTAGGGAGAGGGAGATGTTGCCTGCCTCAATGGAGGTTACCACCTCATCCTCGTAGCCTTTGTAATCGAGGCGGATGGTGTTCTCGAAGTCGAAGGGGCGCTCCGAGTCCTGGTCCACCCGGACGCTCACCTTCTCCCCGATGTGCCCCTCCACACCGAAGCGCTGCTTTTGCTCCATCTTGAAGTTGTAGTCCGAGCCGCGCGTGAGGGCCGTCTTAACCTCGCTCCGCTTCTCGTGCCGGAATCCGCCGTCGATCGTGATGTCCCCGGTTACGCTCAGGCCCACCCTCGAGCCACCGAAGAGGGTCTGGAAGGTTCGGCTGCGGAACTCCACGGGCAGATCGATACGGACCCCTTGCTCGCGGCGGCGCCGTTCGTCCAGGTATTCTCTCGGTTTCTTGAGCAGGGTCTGTCGCCAAAGGGTGCGCAGCCTGGCCTGTCCCTGCAGATCGACAAAATCCCAGAGAGGCATTCGGAGGGGGAAGAAGATCTCCGTTCGTCCGAGGTTGTAGGTGAGGGAGATTACCTGTCCGAGGCTATCGACGCTCGACTGGACCCGCAAGCTGCGGATCAGCCCCGGCATCGGGTAAATGTGGGAGGAGTCGACCGGAATGCCGATGTACGTGTCGTTGAACAGCGGGGCCCGCAGGGGGTCCACGATCCGTCGGCTGAGGGGGGCCAATAGGTCATTGGCCCTGGCGGGCAGCACCTGCCCCC
>JAPDPT010000051.1 GCA_034506315.1 candidate division KSB1 bacterium
CGCAGAACAGGGCTTGACCCGGCACGACGTGGGACGGGAGAAGTTCGTCGAGCTGGTCTGGAAGTGGCGTGAAAAGTACGGCGCCACCATCATCGAACAGCTGAAAAAGCTGGGTTGCTCCTGCGACTGGTCCCGGACACGGTTTACCCTCGATCCGCCTCTGTACCGAGCGGTGATGGAAGTATTCGTCCGCCTGTATCGGAAGGGGCTCATCTACCGCGGCAATTACATTGTGAACTGGTGTCCCCGTTGCGAAACGGCTTTGTCGGATGAAGAAGCCATCCACAAAGAGCACCGGGGTAACCTTTGGTACATCCGCTATCCCGTGAAGGACGAGGACGGGTACGTTGTGGTCGCCACTACGCGGCCGGAGACGATGCTCGGGGACGTGGCGGTCGCCGTGCATCCCGCCGATGAACGCTACAAGCATCTGGTGGGCAAGACGCTAATTCTGCCCATCATCGAGCGCGAGATCCCGATAATTGCCGACGAGCAGGTCGATCCTGAGTTCGGAACCGGGGCGGTGAAGGTCACCCCAGCTCATGACCCAAACGACTTTGAGATCGGAAACCGCCACGGCCTGGAACCCATAATCGTGATGAACGGCGACGGCACGATGAACGCCAATGCGGGCCGTTACGCCGGCTATCCACGCTTTGAATGCCGCAAGGCGGTGGTGGAAGAGTTGCGGCAGAAAGGTCTCCTCGAAAAAATCGAGGAGCACGTCCACGCCGTGGCTCACTGCCAGAGGTGCGATACGATCCTCGAGCCCTACCTATCGGAACAATGGTTTGTGAGGATCAAACCACTGGCGGAGCCGGCCCTCCGCGTCGTCCGCGAAGGGAAAATCCAGTTCCACCCGGAGCACTGGGTGAAGGTCTACACCAATTGGATGGAGAATATCCGCGACTGGTGTATCAGCCGGCAGCTCTGGTGGGGCCACCGCATCCCGGTCTTCACCTGCCAGGACTGCGGACACCAGATGGTGGAGGTGGAAAAGCCTGAGAAGTGTGACCGTTGCGGTTCCGTTCGTCTGCAGCAAGACGAGGACGTGCTCGACACTTGGTTCTCCTCGTGGCTGTGGCCGTTCTCCACTCTGGGCTGGCCCGAGCAAACCGAGGACCTCAGGTATTTCTATCCTACCGACGTTCTGGTAACGGCGCACGACATCATCTTCTTCTGGGTCGCCCGGATGATCATGGCCGGTTTGGAATTCATGGGAGAAGTTCCTTTCCGCCACGTGTACATCCACGGCCTTATCCGGGACAAGCTTGGCCGCAAGATGAGCAAGAGCCTGGGCAACGGGATCGATCCCCTGGAAATGGTCCAGAAGTACAGCGCCGATGCGGTGCGCTTTTCCCTCATGATGCTCACCAGCGAGGGCCAGGATATCCGGCTTGCGGAATCCGACTTCGAGGTCGGTCGAAACTTCAGCAACAAGCTTTGGAATGCGTTCCGTTTCCTCCACACCAATTACGAGCCCCGGCATATCTCGCTGGCCGCACAGGTTGCCTCCCAGGCTTCGTCTTGGAAACTCGACGTGGCGGACCGCTGGATCTTGAGCCGCTTGCAGTACGCGGCCGAGAAAGCCACCCGGAGCATCGAGGAATTCCACCTCGACTATATGATCTCCGCATTGCACGGATTCTTCTGGCACGAGTACTGTGACTGGTACCTCGAATGGATCAAGCCGAGGCTTCAGGGCGAGGACAGCGGGACGAGGGATCGCTCCCTTGCGATCGCCATTTACGTGATGCGCGAACTTCTGAAGCTCCTCCACCCGACCGTACCGTTCATCACCGAGGAGATCTGGCAACACCTGAGGTTACCCGAGGAGACCGATCTCGTGATCACGCCATGGCCCACGGTACCGGATTCCTTCCGGGATCCCGAAGCGGAGGAGGCCATGACCTTGCTCCAGAGCGTGATCAGTTCGGTCCGCACGATTCGGGCCGAGATGCGCGTGCCTCCAGCCAAGAAGGCAGAGATCCTGGTGCGCGTTGAGGAAGATGGCGCGCTCGCGAACTTAATCCGCGAAAACCGGCCATACATTGAGTTCCTGTCCGGGGCCCAAAGAGTGGAGGTGGGGCCTCAGATCCAGAAGCCCAAGGCCTCCGCCTCGGCGGTGGTCTCCGGAGCCGAAATCTATGTCCCCCTGGCGGACCTGATCGATTTGGAGGTGGAGCGCGCAAGGCTCCGTAAGGAAATTGAGCGTCTGGAGAAGCTCCTGGCCGAGCTGAACCGTAAGCTTGCCAGCCAGGATTTCGTGATGCGGGCGCCAGAGGAAGTCGTGGAGCGTGAGCGCCTCAAGAAGCAAAAATTCGAGACCGACCTCGAAAAACTTCGCCTCAACCTTGCCAGTCTGGATTAGGAGGCTGCCGGCCTTAGAAAGCCCGGTAAGCGAGAAAAGAAGGCGGGACTCCCATGGGGTCCCGCGTCGCACATTTCCGGGTCCCGGTTCGGGCGAGGGCAGCGTTCCCCTGGACGGCGGCCGGGGGACGGAAAGCTCGCAGCGTGGGACGCCGGAAAAGGGAGGGAAGGGTCCAATGTTCCGATCGAAACGCGTAGTTGGGGCTGGGTGGTCGCTATCCTTGGCGGTCGCGGTGGGGTTGACCCTGTGGCCCCAGCTCGTAGTGCCGTCCGTGCGACAGGTGGCCGTCGTTCTGTACCCGGACGGTGTCTCTCTGGTTCAGGAACGGTGGCCGGCCGAGGTAAATCGCGGGCTTAATCTGATCGAGATTCCGGACCTTCCGAGCACGATCATTGAGAGTTCTCCGCACGTGCGGGTTGCTGCCGAGGGTGGCAAGGTCAGGATTCTCGAGCTGGAACTGCTGCGGACCGTCCGTAGTCGGGAGGAGCTACTGAGCGGCCTGGTAGGGAAGACGGTGGACCTTGTCACGGATCGCGGATCCGTCTCGGGGACCCTGCAGGCCGTCGTAGGTAGTGACTTTCTCCTCGAACGAGGGGGAGGGGGCCTTGTCCTGGTTGCTGGCCAGACCGTGCGAGAAGCGGTGCTACCATCGGGCACAACCGTCCGCGCTCGTCCGATCCTCCGGCTGACCGTGGAGAGCGACTCGCAGGGCGAGGTTGATCTTGACCTGACTTATCAGACGACGGGCCTGGGCTGGCAGGCCCGGTATTCTGCGGTTCTGGAGGAGAGTGGGACCCAGTTGCAGCTCGGCGCCTGGGCAACCATCCAGAACGGTTCAGGACGCAGCTTCGAGAGGGCCAAGGTGGTGTTGGTTTCGGGGCTAGTCCACCGCGCTCGCGAAGCCCCTCCGGGACCTCTGTTCCGCGAAGCTGCCACGACCCTCGCGGCCGTTTCTGAGTACCCACAGGAAGAACCCCTTTTCGAATACTATGAGTACGAGCTGGGGCGCCTCCTTTCCCTTGAGGACGGCCAGGCCAAACACGTACCTCTCCTGGCGGACGGTACGGTGCGGTGCAACAAACGATACGTGTACGAAGGTCTGCGCGATCGGAATCGGGTACGAACGGAAATCGTCTTCGTCAACGAGAAACCTTCTGGCCTCGGCCGAGCTTTGCCGGCTGGCACCGTACGGATTTTCCAGAAAACGCGCCAAGGGATGAGGCTTTTAGGGGAGGACCGCATTCCCACCGTTCCCGTGGGGAAGGAGGTATCTATCACCACGGGTTACGCGTTCGACCTTGAGGGGAAGAGGACCCTCGTTGAGACACGGCAGATAAGTCCCGAAGCCCGCGAGGAGACGTACGCAATCGACATCAAGAACAGCAAGCATGAGCTTGTGAGGGTGGAGGTCCTGGAGCATCTTCCGGGGGACTGGGAGATTCGCCGGAGCAGCCATCCTTTCCGGAAAAAGTCCGCTACGGACGTGCAGTTCGTGGTGGATGTCCCGGCGGACGGGCAGGCCACCATCCAGTACACAGCGGTCATTCACTATTGAAGACGGGAGGTTGGAAGCGCAGTGCCCGAGATCCACTCGCGTGATGGGCGAGCGAAGCTGGCAAGGCCCCTGCACGAGATTCCTGTCGCTGAGGTGCGGCTCGTCGGCGAGCAAAGGGCGCGTGCGCTAAAGAAAGCCGGAATTCAGACCGTTGAGGATCTCCTCTTCTACTTTCCGCGCCGCTATCTGGACCGGAGTGACGTGCGACGCATCGCGGAGCTTGTGGACGGAGTCGAGGCGACCGTTGTGGGGACCGTGCACAGCGTGACGGTCGTCCGGGGCAGACGGCCGCGCCTCGTTGTGACCCTCACCGACGGCACCGGCTTCCTGCACTGTGTGTGGTTCCAGGGGTACACGTATCTGCAGCAAGCCATCCAGCGCGGCGAGCAGCTCGCGGTGAGCGGTAGAGTTACGCGCTTCGGGTCCAGCCTCGAAATCGCCCATCCCGAGTTCGACCGCATAGGCAGGGCGGGAGAAGGTTCCAGTCTCCACACCGGAAAGATTGTCCCGCTCTACCCCTCGTCCCAGGCTCTCGACGCTGTTCAGCTGGATAGCCGCGGCTTCCGGCGGATCCTTGCCTCCTGCCTCCAGAGCTTTCGCGGTGCCATCCGCGAAACCCTGCCCGAAGAGATCCGGAGACGCCGTGGGCTTGTAACCCTGGCTTTTGCACTGGAGAATGTGCACTTCCCGAGCTCGCTGGAGGCCTTGAAGCAAGCCCGTCGCCGGCTCAAATTCGATGAGCTCTTCTACCTTGAATTGCTCCTTGCCCTCCGCCACAGAGGGATGGAAGGTCAGCAGAAGGGGTTGCAGTTTAAGAGCGTCGGCCCCATCACAAGGGAATTGATTCGGCGGTTGCCCTACGAGCTCACGGCCGCCCAGCGCCGCGTATTGCGGGAAATCTACGCGGACATGCGAGGCCAGGCACCGATGCACCGGCTTTTGCAGGGCGACGTGGGTTCCGGAAAGACCATCGTGGCAGTGATCGCGATGGTGATGGCCGTGGAGAATGGCTATCAGGCCGCTCTCATGGCCCCCACCGAGATCCTTGCCGAGCAGCATTATTTGAACATCAGAGAATTGCTCCGGGGTCTGGATGTGAGGGTCCGCCTGCTCATCGGCGGGCTGAGCCAGGCAGAAAAGGAAGCAGTGCGAGAGGAGATCGCCGCAGGCAGGGCGGAAATCATCATTGGAACGCACGCGCTGATCCAGGAAGAAGTGGCTTTCCCAGCCCTCGGCCTCGTGGTGATCGATGAGCAGCACCGCTTTGGGGTCATGCAGAGGCGGCTCCTCCAGGAGAAGGGCCTACACCCCGACGTGCTCATGATGACCGCAACACCCATCCCTCGCACGCTCTCGATGACCGTATACGGTGATCTGGATGTCTCGGTCATCGATGAGCTGCCCGCCGGACGCAAGCGAGTGAAGACGGTGTGGAGGGATGCTTCCGACCGGCCGCGGATTTACAAATACCTGAAGTCCGCACTCCTAGAGGGTCGCCAGGCCTACGTCGTTTTCCCCCTCGTGGAGGAATCGGAAAAGTCCGACCTCAAGGCGGCCACGGACTGCTACGAGAAAATGCGCGCGAGCCTCTTCCGCGACGTGCCCATTGGACTATTGCACGGACGCCTGCCGAAGGAAGAAAAAGAACGCGTCATGGCCGAGTTCAAAGAGGGGCAGATCAGGCTGCTCGTGTGTACAACAGTGGTAGAGGTCGGCGTCGATGTTCCGAATGCGACGATCATGGTGATCGAGCACGCGGAGCGGTTCGGATTGACTCAGCTGCACCAGTTGCGTGGCCGCGTAGGGAGGGGAGCCGAGCAGTCGTATTGTATCCTAATCTCGTACGGACAGCTCACCCCTGAGGCTGAGCAGAGGCTCCGTACGATGGTCAGAACGGACAACGGGTTCGAGATCGCGGAGATCGATCTTCAGCTGCGCGGGCCGGGCGAATTTTTCGGGACCCGGCAGCATGGATTCCCCGAGCTCAGAATAGCCGATTTGGTTAAGGATACCGCCCTGCTGCAGGCAGCCAGAGAGGAGGCCTTCCGCTTGGCCGAACAAGATCCTCATCTGTCGGATCCCGAACACGAGGCGCTACGGGATTTCTTCCTGCGCCACTATCGTGAGGGATTGGAGTTCGTGCGAGTGGCGTAAGGACCAGGGTGTCGGCTACCAGCCGCTGCAAGCCACGGGAAGCACTGCGGGTGAAGATTGGGATAAACCGGACGAAGAGCAGCGCGGAGGTGGCGATCCAATGGCTGAGCAGCTCCAGACAGAAGAGAAGAACAAGGTCCTCTTCCTGTACCTGGTTACCATGTTCCAGACCGCGGCCTATCAGCAGATGGGCAAACTGAAGAATCCCCTAACGGATAAGATTGAGAGGGACTTGGACCAGGCCCGCCTTTCGATCGATATCCTAGACATGTTATTGGTCAAGACCCGAGGCAATCTGGACGACGAAGAGCAGAGACACCTCGAGCGAGTTATTCGGGAGCTGAAGCTCAATTACGTGGATGAGGTAGAGAAGGACCGCAAAGCCCGGGAAGCGAGCCAGGGACAGACCGCCGCCCCTGGCGACCAGGGATCCACGGCCGCGGGATCGGAAGGCTCTTCGGGCGCAGACGGAGCTCAACCCCATTGATCCGCTCCCGGTAGTCGCCGGTGGGCTAAAGACCGAGAGGGCTACGAGCCTGTGCCAGCAACGGAAGGGATCTTGCGTCGAGACGATGATCTCACGGGGTCTACAACGGCATCCCGGACACACTGGGACGCCTTCTGGTCCGGGAAGAGGCCGGTCGAAGAGATCTACGAAACGGGCGATCGCATCGTGCGGGCCCTCACGCAGGTGGTGGACCCGCGGGGCAAGTGGGTCCTCGAGGTGGGAGCGGGAAGCGGTCGAGACAGCGTTCGCCTGGCGAGGTTAGGGGCAAGGGCTGTAGCCCTCGACTACTCCACGAACTCCGTGCGGACCGTCAAGAGGCTTGCGGACGCAGAAGGCGTGAAGGTCTGGGTCGTACGCGCAGATGCCCTGAGATTGCCCTTCCGCAGGGGCACCTTCGATGTGGTTTTTCACCAGGGTTTGCTCGAGCACTTCCGGGACCCCATCCCGTTGCTGCAGGCCAATGTCGAGGTCCTTAGGGCTGGCGGCTACCTCGTCGTAGATGTGCCCCAGAAGTACCATCCCTACACGCTCGTCAAGCACCTGCTGATGAAGATGGGTAGGTGGTTTGCCGGCTGGGAAACGGAATTCACAGTGGCAGAGCTTAAGGATCTGATCTGCCGCGTCGGGTTGGTCCCGGTGCTCCAATACGGCGACTGGATGCATCCGAGTCTGGCGTATCGGGGCCTGCGCCTGGCTTTGCTCCGTTTCGGGGTGCGTTTGCCGATGTACCCAAGAGGGATACCCGTGGTGCGCGCTGTGCGCGGAAAGTTGCGAAGCTGGGCGAAGTCTAAGCGCTGGAGCTTCTGGACTTTCCTGGACATCGGCGTGATCGCGCGTTACCCCGAGGGAGGGGAAGCGGTGGTCGGGCAGCAGGTTGCCGGCGCGGACAGGTCCTCCCCAGGTTCTGCGTGATAGATGAAAGCGCGCGTTCTGGTTATTAACTGGCAGGACTGGACCCATCCTCTGGCGGGAGGGGCGGAGGTTCACCTACGGGAGATATTTCGGCGGCTGGCACGGCGTGGATGGTACGTCACACTTCTTGTCTGTAGTTTCCCAGGGGCCGCAAGACGGGAAGTCCTCGAGGGAGTAACGATCCTCCGTACGGGCCCGCGTTCTACATTCAATTTCTGCGTCCCCTGGGTCTACAGAAAGCTGGCGGCGAGGTGTCCGTTCGACCTTGTGGTGGACGACCTGAACAAGATCCCGTTCTTTAGCCCCTTATTCGCCAGAGTGCCGGTGGTCGGCCTCGTCCACCATTTCTTCGATCGCTCGATCTTCCGAGAGACGTGGGCATTGCCCGCAGCCTATGTGTACCTGATGGAGAGATTCGTGGCCCCTGTTTACCGGCGCTGCTGGTTCGGTGCGGTGTCGGAGAGTACACGGGAGGACCTCGTCCGGCGAGGGATTCCGCGCGGGCGGGTGATGCTTGTCCCCAACGCCATTGATATCCGAAAATACGGCCCGGATGAGTGTGCGCGCGCCGCCCATCCGGTGGTCGGATACTTTGGCCGCCTCAAGCGTTACAAGAGCGTTGATCACTTGCTGCGGGCCTTTCAGATCGTTCGCCGCGAGATTTCCGACGCCGAGCTGATTATCGTTGGGGAAGGGGATGACCGACCTCGCCTGCAACGGCTCGCCCGGCGTCTCGGGCTGAACGATCGTGTGACCTTCACGGGGTGGGTCAGGGAAGAAGACAAGATCCACTTGCTACGCAGAATGTGGGTGTGCGTGAATCCATCCCCGCGGGAAGGTTGGGGGCTCACGGTAACAGAAGCCAATGCTTGCGGCACGCCGGTGGTCGCCGCCAATTCCCCCGGATTGCGGGATTCGGTTCGTCCGGGCGTGACGGGTTTCCTCTATCCGTACGGCGATGTGCGCGTGATGGCAGAGCGCCTGCTGACGTTGCTGAGGGATTCCGATCTGCGGACCAGGATGGGGATTGCCGCCTATCAGTGGGCTTGTGAGCAGTCGTGGGATGCGGCGACGGATCGCGCTGAACTTCTTCTTTGCGCTGCCCTGGAGAAGAGGAATTAGGAGGCATCGATGGAAGACAAGCGGCTGCGGCGGTTTCTTGCGTTGGGT
Source organism: candidate division KSB1 bacterium (assembly GCA_034506315.1). GTDB lineage: Bacteria > Zhuqueibacterota > Zhuqueibacteria > Oleimicrobiales > Geothermoviventaceae > Zestofontihabitans. The sequence continues at coordinate 8,671 of JAPDPT010000051.1, forward strand.
GTCTTCTTGGCGTCCTTTCTCGTGTACCTGCGCACTTTGGCCCCGACAACGTCCTTCTGGGACTGCGGGGAGTTCATCACGTGTTCGTACCTTTTGGGCGTTCCTCACCCTCCTGGTGCCCCACTGTATCTGCTCATAGGCCGGCTGTTCTCGATGCTTCCCCTTGCGTCCGACATCGGCTTCCGCGTGAACCTGTTTAGCGCGCTCGCCAGCGGTCTGACGATCGCCCTCACGTTTCTGACCATCGTGCACTTCATTCAGCTTTGGCGGGGCAAACCCCGCTCGGCCGAGGATCGCTGGCTCATGTACGGCAGCGCGGTCGTCGGCGCCCTCACCTTTGCCTACACGGACACGTTCTGGTTCAATGCCGTCGAGGCAGAAGTCTACGCGATCAGTATGCTTTTCACCGTCGCGGTGGTGTATCTGGCTTTGCTGTGGTGGGAGAAGGTATACGAACCCACATCGGATCGCTACCTTCTCCTCATCGCCTACCTGTTTGGTTTGGCTATCGGTGTCCACCTGCTCAACATTCTGGCTTTCCCCGCCATCTTCCTGATGATTTATTTCCGCAAGGGCCGGCTATCCTGGTCCTCGCTCATCAAGTTCGGGTGCCTCGGCCTCCTTGGCTTTTGGGCAATCTACCCTGGCATCGTAAAGGGCGTCCCCTATGTGATGGAGAAACTCTCGACGTGGGTGCTGGTCCTCGTGGTAGCAGCGATCCTGGCCGGTGCCTATGAGGCGTACCGACGCGGTAGGCAGTGGCTGGCCACAAGCTTGGCCTCTATCTTCCTCGTGCTCCTGGGGTATTCGACCTACGGCACGATCTACATTCGCAGCAATCTCGATCCTCCGGTGGATGAAAACGACCCGGAAAACGTGGTGAACCTCGTCCGGTACCTGAACCGGGAGCAGTACGGAACGTGGAGCATCTGGGATCGCAGACGTTGGAAAGGGGAAAGCGCGTGTAGGAACGAGTACACGGGCTCGCTGGACTTCCTCTGGGATTATCAGATCCGGGCCATGTACATCAGGTACTTTGGATGGCAATATGTCGGTAAAGGTCCCAGCGTTGCCCCGGCCGAACCCAATGACGCCTGTCGTGCCTCCACGTTCACCATGGAGGGCCTATGGGCCATCCCATTTCTCATCGGAGTGATGGGGATGGTCCATCATTTTCGGCGCGATTGGAGAGGGGCCTCCGTGGTAGCGCTCTTGTTCATCATGATGGGTGTAGCTATCGTCCTTTACCTGAACCAGGAGGACCCGCAGCCACGTGAGCGAGATTACGTCTATGTGGGATCCTTCTACGCGTACGCTCTTTGGATCGGGATGGGACTCCTCGGCTTTGTGGAGACGGCGAGGGAATGGCGGAGGTCTCGCGCTGGATCCAAGAAGCTTCTCTATCTCATCGGATCGGCCCTTGGGTGTCTGATCCTTGCCCTGGCGGCCCGGTCCGGTGCAGGCGCCAACTCGACGCTGTACTTCTACCTGCGCGGCCTGGGGTTGGCGGGTGCGATTTTCGCGCTGATGATGCTTGGAGTGATGGCGCTTCAGTCGCAACTCGATGGCCAAAGCACTAACCGCAGCCGCGCGGCTTGGGCTCTGCTTGTGGCGATCTTTTTGGTCATCTCGCCCGGCCGGCTCCTTTCCTTCAACTTCCACAGCCACGACCGAACGGGCCAGTACGTGCCCTACGACTATTCGTACAACCTGCTCCAAACCTGCGAGCCGAATGCCATCGTGTTCACCAATGGGGACAATGATACCTTCCCCATCTGGTTCCTGCAGTACGTGTACAACATCCGCCCCGACATTCGGATCGTAAATCTCAGCTTGCTGAACACGGATTGGTACATCAAGCAGCTCAAGTACATGGAACCTAAGGTGCCCATTTCCCTCACCGACGAGCAGATCGATGAGCTGCGAGCCATGCCGTGGAAGAGTCGGAAAGTGCGAATTCCGGTGCCGGAACAGGTCTACCTGCAGCACAGAGCTGAGGCGGGAGTCACCACGCCGCCAACACCACAAGAGCTCGAGCAGGCCCGCTTCATTGAATTCGACTTCCAGCCAACCTTGCGCTACGCGGGTATTGAGGGAATTCGGGTCCAGGACTACATGGTGCTGAATATCATCTACGCCAATCAGTGGAAGAAGCCGATCTACTTCGCGGTTACCGTGTCACCGGAAAACAAGATCGGACTGGACCGATACCTGCGGATGGATGGTCTTGACTTCAAGCTCGTGGCATATCCGGGGGACTCCATTTCCGTGGATCGCCTCCGGGAGAACCTGTTCCACAAGTTCCTCTACCGGAACCTGGATAACCCGAAGGTCTATTACGATGACAACATCATCGGGCTCCTGCAGAACTACCGCGCGGCGTTCCTCCGCTTGGCGTATTACTACGCGCAGCGGGGTCAGTGGCAGCAAATGGCGGAAGTCCTGGACAAGATGGAACAGGTGATTCCCGAAGACGTGATCCCGCTCCGGAACGACGACCTGAGTCTCCAAATCGCCCAGTGGTACTATCGAGCTGAGCGGTACGATGAGTTCGAAAGAAGGGTGAAGCGAGTCCTCAGCCGTCGTCCGGAACATCCGGTGGCGCTGAGCTGGCTAGTGAGCCTGTACCGCACACAGGAACGTTACCCTGAGGCCATCGCGCTCCTTGAGAAGTGGCTGAAACAGTATCCCACCGACGCTCAGGCCCAACGGCAGATTCAGGAGCTGCGATCCATGGCCGCGCAGAGGGCCGCGACACCGGACACCTCGCGCTCGTTGCAGGACACAACCAGGCCGTGACGCGACTGAGTCTGCTGCCGAGGGCTCCGGTGCGACGCTTCCTATCAGCGCTGCTGAAGCTGGTTGTAAGCGCGACGGTCATCGTCTTCCTCCTGAGGCGGATCGGGGTTGATGCCGTCACCCAGCAGCTTGGCACGGCGGATATCGGATGGCTCGTCACGGCTTTGGTGGTCTTCGCGGCCAGCAACGTTCTGGGAGCGATCCAATGGCGCTGGTTTCTGGCCGCGCGCGGGATCGCGCTATCGCTGCCTACCGTTTTGGCTTACTACCACGTGGGTCTGTTCTTCAATAACTTCCTCCTCGGCTACGTGGGAGGTGATGTATTTCGGATTTACGACGCGGCCAGAGCCTCGGGCAAACCGGTCGAGGCTGCGTCTGCAGTGTTCCTGGACCGTCTGGTCGGATTTGTGGCTTTGACAACCATGGCCGTAGTAGGAAGTGTGGTATGGTTCAGCCTTTTTCGCGTCGGGGGCGCTGTGGCTCTGGGCTCCGTCCTTCTCCTGGCTGCGTGGTGTGCTGCATTTGTGGCCCTGTTTCACCCCCGCGTGGCTCGAAAGCTGTTCGCAGCAGTGAAGTTCTTCTTTCCAAGCCCGCTCCGCGGTCGCCTGAACGGTCTTTACTGGCAGCTGAATGCTTTTCGCCACGACCGATGGCTCCTGGCCCGGGCGTATGGCTTATCCCTGGCTATCCAGGCCTTGCGGGTGATGGTCCATGTGTTCACAGCCCTCGCTGTCGGGATGCGAGCAAACATGCTCTACTTCGCCGTGTTCATTCCCATCATCGCTCTCATCTCCAGCCTGCCAGTTACATTCGGTGGGATCGGGATCCGGGAGCAGACGGGCGTTACGCTTTTCGGTCGTGTCGGTTTGCCCCCGGCCCAGGCAATGGCTACGGAGTTTCTTGCCTACCTTGTGGGCGTCTTCTCAAGTTTGCCCGGGGGTGTGTATTTCCTCCTAAGAAGGGAACAACTGAAACCCGTCCCACAACTGCCTGTAACGAACGGTGAAGAAAGTCACCCTTGCCTCCAACCGCAGAGGTGATTCATGCCGCAGCTCAGGACGATTCTTTACCCTACGGACTTCTCACCCTGCGCGGAAAAGGCGTTTGAGCACGCTCTGCTTTTGACCAGAGCCTTTCAGGCCCGGTTGATTCTTTTCCACGCGGTGGTGATGTTTCAGGAGACAATTCCCGTACCGGAGGTAGAGGGAGCGCTGGAGAAGCTTTACAGCACGCTTGAGGACCGTGCTGCGAGCCGCTTCCCGGAAACAGGAGCGGGTATCGAGGTGGAGAGAGTCGTGGCGAGGGGGATCAGTGCAGCGGAAGAGATCGTGGGGTTCGCTGAGCAGAACGACGTCGACCTCGTGGTTATGGGAACCCACGGGCGGCGCCACCTCGCGCATCTTTTTCTGGGCAGTGTGACGGAGCGAGTACTCCACAGCACAAAGCGCAGTGTGCTTTGCGTTCGGGAAGAAGCCAAGCCCGTATCTCTGGGCGCGGGCTACCGGACGATCGTAACGGCGATCGACTTTTCCGAGCACAGCCGGAAGGCGGCCCTGTGGGCCGGCACTCTTGCCGATCGATTCGGTTCGGAACTTCACTTCGTGCACGTGGTGGAGGATTCGATCCACCCTGCGTACTACCTGACCGGCAAGACCTCACTCACCGAGCTCATCCCGGAGATTCGCCCAAAATCCCAGGAGGCCATGCAAAAGCTCGCCGCCGAGCTGGGACTCGACCCTGCCCGCGTCCACGTGGTTGTGCGGGAGGGGAATGCGAGTTCAGAGATCGCAAAGTACTGTCGCGAAGCGGATGCAGACCTACTCTGCACGGGAACCCGTGGTTTGAGGGGCCTGGAATCCGTTCTACTGGGCGGTACGGCGGAGAGGTTGGCTCGGAGTTCCCCGTGCGCCGTGCTCGTCGTGAAATAACCCACGACCGGAAGAGTTAGCTGGTTCAATAGGAAAACAGGCTTCGGAAATGAACGCCACTCCGGATAAGCGCAAGAGATTGACGGAAACGGTGCGCTGTGCGGGCTGAGCCTCCAAGATGAGCCCGGCGGAGCTGGGCCAACTCCTGGAGAAGCTACCCCACTACCAGCACCCAAAGGTACTGATCGGGACTCACCCTGCCGACGACGCCGGCGTCTACCTTTTGCAGCCCGATCTAGCCCTTGTGCAAACCGTGGATTTCTTCACGCCGATCGTCGATGACGCGTATGCCTATGGCCAGATTGCCGCGGCGAACGCACTCTCGGATGTCTACGCCATGGGAGCCACCCCTATATCCGCCCTCAATATCGTGGGCTTCCACCGGAAGCACTTCGAACTCGACGTTCTGCTGGAGATTCTTCGCGGGGGGGCGGATAAGGCCGCCGAGGCGGGCGTCCCGATCCTCGGAGGCCATACGATTCAGGACGAGGAGCTCAAGTACGGCCTTGCCGTTACGGGCGTTGTCCACCCGGACCGAATCATCACCAAAGCCGGAGTACGGCCCGGTGATCAGCTGATTCTCACCAAGGCCCTCGGCACAGGAATCGCAACCACCGCGCTCAAAGCCGGAAAGGATCTCGGGCCGCTCCTCCAAGAGATTGTGGGGTCAATGAGTACCCTGAATCGAATTGCCTCGGAAACGATGGTAGAATTTGGGGTGCGCGCTGCCACGGACATCACCGGCTTTGGACTTCTGGGCCACGCGTACGAGATGGCAGTTGCCTCAGGCGTGAGCCTTCGGTTCTACCTCGAGGAGGTGCCCCACTTCCAGGGGGTCCTTGAGCTGGCAGCGGCAGGGCACATCCCAGGGGGCACAGCCAACAACCGGCTCTATCTGGAAGGGCGGGTGATCTTTGAAAGCCAGCTTGCCTGGGAAGAGGAAATGTTATTGTTCGATGCCCAGACGTCTGGAGGGCTCTTGATCGCCTGTCCCGGGGATCGGGCACACGATTTACTTCGCGCGCTCCACGAGCGGGGTGTGGGCTGTGCCCGAGCGATTGGCGAGGCGGTCGACGAACAACCGCCACGCCTCTTTGTGCGACGGTCTCGTGCTTAGTCGGCCTCCCGGCTTTCGGGAAATGAGCAGGGCGGCGAGCTACCCAGGGAGATCGGGTTCCCCTGTGCCCGAGTTGGGTAGAGCGGGTTTGGCCCAAAGCGACTGAAACGTCGTCAGTAAGACCTCACCGGGTTTTCCCCCTTTCGCCTTCTTGAGGTAGCGCTTCTGGGTGGTGTGGACGAGGACTACACTGCTGTTGCGCTGCTTGCTCAAGTAAGCAGCGAGGGACGCCGCTTGTTGGGCCGTACGAGGAGGACATGTCCCCAGCCTTTGCGGATTTCGGACCACGACGTGCGCACCAGGGCCTCCGGCGACGTGAAACCAGAAATCGTGTTCGCGGGCGACCCGAAAGGTGAGGTACTCGTTTTCCTCAGCGGAACGACCCGCCAAGATCTCGAACCCATCAGCGGAGCGGAAACGGAGAAGGTGGGGCCCAGCCCTCCGCGATGCCGCGCCAGCTCGTGCCAACGTTGTGCTTGAGACCGCCGCTTCTGCTTCGCCTACGCAGGACTGTAGCTCGCGCAATTCCTTGAGACTCCCTGCCGATGAGATCCGATCGAGAAGCTCCCGGCTCCGCTCCATTTCGGCGTCGGTCTGGGCCAGACGCTCGGTGGCGATCTCCCCCTTACGCCTCAACTTGCGGGCGAGGTGGAAATACGCGTGGGCGTTTTCGACTCGGTTTTTTGCGGGGTCGAGAGCGATCAGGAGGGTTCCACTGCCCTCCGGGTTCGGAACGGCGAGGCAACTTTCCCCGCGACGATTGTCGCCCACGTATGCCAGCAGAAGGCTCCCGTAGAGATGGTATTTTTCGGCATCCTGACTCTCGCGTAGGTCCTTTTCCAGGTTTTCTCGCAAGCGCTCCATCTTTTTGAGGCGCCGTCGAAGGACTCTTTCGAGCTCTGTTTTCTGCTCGTGGAACGCCCGCCATCGCAGGAACTCTCGTGAGAACCGTTCCAATGCCTCGGACGGCGTGCGGAACGTTTCAGCGTCAGGAGGTATGGCCGTAGCGGAGTCGACGGGGCAGATGCAAAGTGGGCGGGGCACAGCGCTGGTCGTATCGTACTGGATCCATAGGGGACAGGCGCTGGCGGCCTCGGAGGGCCTCTGAAAGGGTTGTGGAGAAGCCAGGAGCTCTATGCCCGGATGGTCGATCTTTCCGCTGGCCGCCTCTACCTTCCATTGCCCGGCCTCTTCTTGCAGGAACAAGAGGCCCCCCTGCGGAAAGGTAAGTCCCAAGACCAGCAGGGAACGGGGTTCCAACAGGATCGCGAGGAACCCTTCCTCCCGAAACCAGACGTCGCGGAGGGTCCGTCCCCGCAGGACACCGCGGAAATTCGCGGGTGCGAGGGGCGCGCGGCGAGGCAAAGGGGAAGTCAGGCGAAAAGCCGCCGGAAAGGTCCAGGTCAGCGCGAGGTACTTCCAGAAGGAGTCCGAGGTGAGACACTCCAGGACAATTCCGTCAGAGCGGTACGCGTAGACCTCTGCTATCTGCGAATGAACGAAGGCCTGCCGGAGTTCAGCCGTGAGCTGTTCCAAAACGGCCTTGTCAGCGTAGAAGGACTTCATCGCAACCTCGTTCGTCCAGGCACTTTAGGTTGGAGGCCGAAGGCCCAAAAGAAAAGCCGAGCAGGCTCTCCACCACCGGGGTTAGGGGGGTTACCGGCTCGTGGAGGCGGTGCCTTGCTCGGCCTGGAGCTCGGAGGATCCTCGTCATCGCTCCATCTCTGTCAACACCCGCGGCCCTTCTTTGTTCCGGAGTATCTCAGCTCCGTGCAGGCCTAACCCAAAACCCTGTTACGCACGTGCGAGCCACGTTGCAGGAGGCGCCGCAGGCCGGTCACGCAAACGGTCAGCCAGTTCGGCAAACGCCCTGGTATTTCAGGAATTGATCTTCTCTGCTTTGCCGGACACGACCGTGGCTCACTCGGTGTGGAGTTGCAGATAGTCTCGGATGCAGGTCCGAAGGTTCTTGGCAATGGCTGGTTTGGAGTTACAGGTATACAGGCCGGAACCCATGCGGAAAACACCTTTGGACACTTGCACGGCATCGGCGTCACCGTCCGTGCGTCCGCTTTCCCGAAACGCCACACGCACCATCTTGTTGATTTTGTCTTCCATCCGAAGATGGGTGTCCACCAGCAGAATAGCCAGTTCCGGTTGCAGCTGCTGGACCCTCTGGACGAATCCCTGGACCACCCCCATGTGCAGGTTCTTGGGCGGGCTGGCCTTCGTTTCCACATAGACGATTTGGCTCCCCAAGACACCCAGCACGTCGAAATCGCCTCCCTGGTCAAGGCCTGCAATGGACAAGCCCCAGGACGAAGGGATACGAAACTCGCGTCTCAGGGTTTGTGCCACGAACCATTCCAGGGTGTCGCCGAAGCTCTCCACGGCGGGGTTGGCGTTGTACCGGTAGGTTTGCTGCTGCAAGGGGGCGGGTTCCAGGATCCCCATGTCTACGAGGACCTGCAAGTAGCGCGTTGCCTTGCGGAGTGAGCAATAGTGCAGCAGCCTCTCAAGGCGCAGGTCGGATTTGAACCGGATTACATCGCGCAGGAAGAGGCGGAACGAATAGCGCCGCAGGTAGCGGTAATAGCGGTCAAGCGTTAGGGCTGTAGGGTTCGGGGGGAGAAGAAGATGTTCCGTGGGTTCGCTCGTCAGTACCTTGAACCCGCGCTGGCAGAGGAGGTTCTCAGGGGTGGGAAGGAAAAGCTGTAGTCTCGCCACCTCTTCCCGGAGCTGGCGGATTTCCGAGCGTAACTCGTTCAGCAGTACCTGGACTTCCTCAAGCGGCCGTCTCGCCACGGATTTCCTCCGCCTGGGCGGATCCCTCCCACGTTCGCGCGATAACCAGACCTTAAGGAACAGCTGGAAAGACTCTGCCGCAAATGTACGGAACCGCCGGACGGGAAACAAGGCCAGCCCAGGGTGCACCGCAGAATCCGCTTGTGGTTTCTGGTGGGTTGTGGTATATTGGAGCGGTTCTTTGGAAGTGGCGATGCGAAGGTCCGGTTCCCGTAAGGGATCAAAAGGGAAGGCGGTGAGAATCCGCCGCAGCCCCGCTACTGTGACGGGCTACGAAAGTCGCACAGACGGAACAGCGCCGTCTGAAAGCCACTGGCCTCTGGGCCGGGAAGGCGCGGCAAGTAGGTTCGATGCCCGAAGCCAGGAGACCTGCCGGATCTTCCTGTGCCAGGTGACCTTCGCGGGTGAGGTCCGAGGCGACTGACCTGAGCGTCAATGTGCGCGCGAAAAGCCCCAGCCCCGAAGGTTGGGGCTTTTTTGTTGCCTGGGAAGATGGTTCTCTTCTTGCCGGCGCATTGGAATCATCGGTTCAAGGCCTAGATATGAGTCAGCGCAGTTGCTTTCGCGCCGCCCTGGTGCTCTCCATTTCGCTTTTGGCCAAGATGGGGACGTGCCAGGAGGAAGTTTCGATCCAGGGCCAGGTGATCGATGCCAAGAGCGGTGAGCCGGTGCCAGCGGCTAACGTTCAGGTTCTTGGCCAGCCACTCGGAGCTGCTAGTGACGAGGAAGGCCGCTTCGTGATCCGAGGACTGCTGCGCGGCGAATACCGGCTCTTGGTGTCCCATGTCGCCTACCACGCGGCCACCGTGGACGTGGGACGAGTAGGTCCGGAGCGTTCCTCGTTCGTCCTTGTGCGATTGGAACCCCGGGTCATCCTATTGCCGGCGGTCGAGGCTGTGGGGGAAAGGGAAAAGGGGCAGTCGGCTGACCGGGTGTACCTCGACCGCACAAAGATAGAGGAGTCGGGTGCCTCAAATCTCGCCGAGATCTTGGCTATGGTGCCCACCCTGACTGTTGCGCGTAGCAGCACGGGCAGCACCGTGTCGATCCGCGGCAGCTCTCCCGGCCAGGTCTTGATCCTCTTCGGGGACGTCCCTTTGAACGATCCGCTCACGGGGGGTGTGGACCTCGAAACCGTGCCGGCCAGTCTGGTTGAGTCCGTCGAAGTCATCCCGTCATCGGAATCTGCCCGCTACGGGAGTGGGGCCGTCGGTGGGGTGATTGTCCTCCGTCCACGCCGAAGCTTTGCCACCTCGGTCAGCTTTGCTGCCCGACGCGGCTCCTTTGGCTTCGCTCAGGCCAGCCCGTCGGTCCTATTGCGGATCTTCCCGAACGCACTGAGCCTGACGGGAGACTTCCACCGATGGGCGGGTGGTTACCCCTACACGTATCGGGTGGGGGAGGAGGTGCGATCGTCCACAAGGCGCAATTCGGACCTGAGGCAGGAGAGTGGTCTGGCGCAACTGTCGGGCCGCCTGGGTCCTCTCCGTACGTACACAGCCCAGATGATGTGGACCCAGTCGGATCGCGGTGTCCCTGGCAGCGTGTACGCGCTTTCCCCCTTTGCGCGGGGCCGCCTCGAACGCCAGATCGCCTCTTTTCTTGCGGAGATGGCCCTGGCCAGGGGCAAACTCGAAGTCGCGGCCTCGGCCAGTCGATACCGTTCTCGCTACACCAACCGCATCCCGCCGGACGCGCCCTTGCACGATCGCTCTGTACCGCCCTACGACTCACAACTGAGACAGGACTCGAAGCAGCTCCGCTGCGGCTGGATCGGACAATTGGCTGCGGGAGAAATGGAGATCTCGGGGACCGCCCGCTCCTCCATCTTCACGACGGCAAGTCTGTTGGGGTTATGGTCAAAGCCTCAAGAGGCCCGTCTGCGGGAGGCTTCACTTGGAGGTGCCTGGCACGGGTCGACGCCCCAAGCAGGTGGGATGCTCCTGATTCGGGCCTCCCTCGCTTTCCGCGGCAACTACGCGCGTGTGGAAAATCCCAGAATTGCGCGAACCTACCATGACATCACGCCTTCGCTTCGCACGGAGGTGAGCTGGTTCGGTCCCATTACGGTCAGCGCCTTGATCGGTGGGCAACGTGGCTTTCGGCTTCCGACCTACGGGGACCTCTTCTACCAGGATTACCAGATCCGGGGCAATCCCAACCTTCTTCCGGAGCGCTCCTTCGAGTGGTCAGCCGGCGTGCGACTGCGCTACGTCCGGCCATCGCTCGACGGTACGCTGCGCTGGGAGTGGTTCCGGCGCAAGGTCGAGGATTTCATTACGTGGCGACTGGGCTCTTTTGCCACCTTTTCGCCGGTCAACGTGGATGCCCGAATGGATGGGCACGAGCTTGCCTTGCTGCTTTCTGTGCTGAGGGGATGGGCTGAGATGGAAGCCAACGCGCAGTGGCTGACTGCTGTCAACCTGAGCAACGACGCCGTGGCCAAAGGGAAAAGGTTGCCCTTCCGCCCCGACTACCAGGCCGGATGGTCGCTCGTGGTTGGTTCCAAACGGGCCAGGGCGATGATTGCCCAGCACGTGGTCGGTCCGAGGTGGGTGACAGAAGCCAATACGGTGAAGTTAGCGGGATACCAGGTTTGGGACCTGACCTTGAGTTTGGAGTTTCCCCTGATGGACCAGTGGCGAACAGGTTTGCAGCTCCAGGTGCTGAATGCCACCGATGCGCGCTACGAAGTGCTTGAAGCAAGCCCGTTGCCCGGGCGTGAGTGGAGACTGGGTCTGGACGTCAACTTCGGGGTGCGGTGAAGGAAAGGAGGTTTGCAATGCTCCAGAGGTACACGCGCAAGACACTCTCTTGGCTCATCCTCTGCGGACTGATGCCCCTGGCGGGTATGGCGCAAAGAGTGCCTCGTACTCTTTACGTCCTGAACGGACTGGGCCGCACGCTGTCCCTGGTGGACCTGGAAAGCGGAAGGGTGTCGCAAAATGTCCTCACCTTAGGGCTGATTCCCAACGATGTGCTTGCCTACCGCGAGCGCGTCTACGTGGTGAACAGCCAGCCGCCCGAGGTGCTTGTGGTCAATGCTTCGTCGCGGGAGGTTGCGAAGCGCATCGCGCTCCCCGAAGGTTCAAACCCCTACCAGATAGCCTTAGTGGGGGCTCATCGCGCCTACGTCAGTCTCTGGGTAGCCAACCAGATAGCAGTGGTCGATCTTCACGAGGGGAAAGTCGAGAAGACCATCACCGTAGGCCGTGGCCCTCAAGACATCCTCGTCGACCTGGCACAGAACCGCGCCTATGTCGCCAATTGCGGCGGATACCCGGATTTTCGCCCCTCCACGGTGTCGATAATCGACATTAGCCGCGACTCGCTCGTCATGTCGATCCCGGTCCCGGACAACGCGCAGTACCTCGTTCAGGGCCCCGACTCGCGCGTCTACGTCGTCTGCTCAGGTAAGTGGGGAGAAAACGCCGGCAAGTTGTGCATCATCGATCCTTGGGCCCCGCCGACCTATAGCCCGGCGGTGGTGGACACAATCGTGCTGGGTGGATTTCCCGGCGACGTAGCAGTGACGCCAGGAGGACTGGTCTACGTGAGCGAGTGGGGTGACCAATCTGGATTTCTGTACGTCTACGACGCGGCCAGGGACACCTTGCTTCACTCGTTTACCAATCCAATCCGCGTAGGACGAGGAGCGTCCCGGCTCCTGTACGACCCCATCGATAACGCCCTCTACGTGTGCTGCTTTGAGCAAGACGAAGTGCAAAGGCTTGACCCTCTGACGGGGCAAGTGCGTGCGAGTATTCGGACGGGAGATGGACCCCAAGCTTTGGCCATCGTTGAGCCTATAGAGCTGCACGATCCATGGGCCGACGAGGTAGTGGAGTTCGTCCCTGGCAATCCCTGGTCTCGCTTCGGCTACCTCTTCTTTCCGGACAATGTTCTCGGTCCACCCACACCTTCCCGCGAGGTGAATGCATTTTCGCCTTCGAACCGGGCTGACGAAGTCCTTTCGCTCGGTCACGGAGGACAAATCACGCTCGCCTTCACGGACAACGTAGTGGTCGACGGTGACGGGCCAGATTTTGTCGTATTCGAGAACTGCTTTCTTAGCCCGTGGGTTGGAGGCCCCTTTGTGGAGGCCGCAATCGTCTCCGTCAGCCAGGACGGCGCCACCTGGTACACTTTCCCGTACGACACCTTGACCCTTCAGGGCCTGGCCGGCGTACACCCGGTCCTGGACCCATTACACCCGACGGATCCGCAACTCTCGGGCGGCGATCCCTTTGACCTGTCCGTTCTCGGGCTCGACTGGATACGTTTTGTCCGCATCACGGACATGGGCGATCTCTGGCGAGAAGGTCCGTACAACGGTGATTTTGATCTCGACGCCGTGGTTGCGATTCATAGTCAGGACACGCCACCGTCCTCGGCTTTTCGCGCAGGGAGGGGACCCGAGATCCTCCGGAGCCCCGAGCTTAGACCGAGCCACCCCAATCCCTTCAACGGCGGAACGTCGATCGCCTTTTACCTCCCCGCCTCGGGGCCGGTTTCTCTCGACGTCCTGGATACCCGCGGGCGTCACGTAGCCTCGCTCATCGAAGGCGTGTTCATGGACGGCGGGGAGCACCAGGTCTGGTGGGATGGCCGAGGAGAGACGGGCGGGCCTGTTCCTTCCGGCGTCTATCTGGCCCAGCTCCGTTGGCGCACGGTCCGTCTGTCGCAGAAGCTCATCGTAGTCCGCTGAGACAATAAGGTAAGCGACGTTGGTCTATGCCGCGCCCGCTGTATCGGGCCTAGCGAAGTGTCCCGGGTAGTTCGGGCATCGGCGAGAAACGCGGCTTGGCCGAGGGGGATGGGCTCCGTGCCCGAGCCGCGAGTGGGGTACCGTCGGCCCCTCTTCCTCGGCTGATGGGGGATAGGCTGAATCGATGCATTCCTGCGGCTACGCCGGCGGCGACTGCTGGTCCGAATAGCCGGGCCCATCCTCCTGTCGGGGCGAGGTTGGCACCGCAACAAAGCGGCCCCCGCTGTGACGCGGGGGCCATACTGTTCCTATCGGCCCAATCTGCGATCGTATCTGCTCAATCTGAGATGGCCTACCCCCATTACGAGCAGCCGCTCGTCTCCCCGCAGTTGATGCACTTGTAGCAGGAACCGCTGCGAATCATGATGGAACCGCACTCAGGGCAGGGGGGAGAGTCCGCCTGCGTTTCGAAAATCAGCGTTTCCTGATCGCGGAGATTTCCGAGCTCCTCGCCGGGCGAAGGCAGTGGTTCCCCCGTCGCTGTCCCGGCTGCTCGACCGACGGGGCTTGCTTCGCCAAAGAGCTCCGACTCGTCCTCTTTTGCTTCCGGCGGGGCTTCCTCCGGTTTGAGGAATTTCAGCGCCAACCAGCGGAAGATGTAATCCATGATGGACTTGGCAAAGGGGATTTGAGGGTTCGAGGTAAAGCCGGAGGGTTCAAAGCGAGTATGGGCGAACTTGTCGACCAGTACGCGCAGGGGCACGCCGTACTGCAGCGCCAGGGAGATAGCCGTGGCAAAGCAGTCCATTAGGCCAGAGATCGTAGATCCCTCTTTAGCCATCACAATGAAGATTTCGCCCGGCGTTCCGTCCTCGTACATACCCACCGTAATGTACCCCTCATGTCCAGCGACGCTGAACTTGTGGGTGATGGCCTTGCGCTCGGGGGGAAGGCGCCGGCGGATCGGCCGGAACGACTCCTTTTCGGCGGCTTCGGACTTCTTCTCGACGCTCTTGGTTACCAGCGGCTGGGTGCGTTTGGAGCCATCGCGGTAAACAGCGATGGCCTTTAGGCCGAGCTTCCAGGCCTCCATGTACACCTTTCCGATGTCCTCCGCTGTGACCTCGTTCGGTAGGTTGACCGTCTTAGAGATTGCGCCCGACAGGAAGGGCTGCACGGCCGCCATCATGCGGATGTGCCCCATGTAGTGGATGGATCGCACGCCGGAGGGCGGCTTGATGGCGCAATCAAATACCGGCAGGTGTTCGGGTTTGAGTTCCGGGGCGCCTTCGATGGTGTCGTTGCGATTGATGTAGTTCGTAATGGCCTTGATCTGCTTTTCGGAATAGCCAAGTCTCCGCAGCGCTTCGGGTACGGTCCGGTTGACAATCTTGAGCACGCCACCACCGACGAGCTTCTTGTACTTCACCAGAGCGATATCGGGCTCGATGCCCGTGGTGTCTGCGTCCATCATGAAACTGATGGTACCGGTGGGTGCAAGGAGCGTAGTCTGGGCGTTGCGGAACCCGTATTCGCGTCCGATGACCAGCGCTTGATCCCAAGCGTTACGTGCGGCGACCAGTAATTCCTCGGGCACTAGGTCTTTCGGGATGCCGTCCAGTGCTGCCCGGTGTTTCTCGATGACCCGAAGCATCGGCTCGCGATTGAGTTCGAACTTTGGAAAGGGCCCCATCTTGCTGGCGAGTACGGCACTCCATCGATAGGCCTCGCCGGTCATGAGCGCGGTGATGGCAGCTGCATAGGCGCGGCCCGCGTCGCTGTCGTAGGGCAGACCCCGCGCCATGAGGAGGGCGCCAAGGTTGGTGTACCCGAGCCCCAGGGGCCGGAAGTCGTGGCTGTTCTGCTGGATTTTCGGCGTAGGATACGAGGCGTTGTCGACGATGATCTCCTGCGCGGTGATGAAGATGTCCACGGCGCGGCGGAAAGCCTCCACGTCGAATTCCCCGTCGGGACGGCGGAACCGCATCAGATTGAGGGACGCCAGGTTGCAGGCAGTGTCGTCGAGGAACATGAACTCGCTGCACGGGTTGCTGGCGTTAATCCGTCCGGAGTTAGGGCATGTGTGCCAGGCGTTGATTGTCGTGTCGAACTGAAGCCCGGGGTCGCCGCAAATGTGAGCAGCCTCGGCGATGGCTCTCATCAAATCACGGGCGCGATAGGTGTCGGCGACTTCCCCTGTAAGCACATAGCGCGTCTGCCACACACCATCTTCCTCGACAGCGCGCATGAATTCGTCGGTCACGCGAACAGAATGGTTGGCATTCTGAAAGAACACGGAGCGGTAGGCTTCGCCATCGAAGCTTCCGTCGTAGCCTGCGTCAATGAGGGCCCAAGCCTTCTTCTCCTCATTGGCTTTGGACCAGATGAATTCCAAGATGTCCG
Source organism: candidate division KSB1 bacterium (assembly GCA_034506315.1). Taxonomy (GTDB): domain Bacteria; phylum Zhuqueibacterota; class Zhuqueibacteria; order Oleimicrobiales; family Geothermoviventaceae; genus Zestofontihabitans. The sequence continues at coordinate 24,431 of JAPDPT010000051.1, forward strand.
GATGATCAATGTTAAGGATCACCATCTTGGCTGCGCGTCGCGTCTTCCCGCCGGACTTAATCACTCCCGCAAAGGCGTCAAACCCCTTCATGAACGACACGGGACCGGAAGCCTTGCCCCCGGAGGAGAGGGGCTCCTTGGAGCTTCTCAGCGGAGACAGGTTCACCCCGGCCCCAGAGCCATACTTAAAAAGCATCCCCTCGATCTTGGCCAGGTCCAGGATGCTCTCCATGGTGTCCTGGACCGAATTGATGAAGCACGCAGAGCACTGGGGCTTTTCTTCGACACCGACGTTGAACCAAACCGGACTGTTGAAACTTCCGTATTGATGAACCAGAAGCCACACCAGTTCACGGTAAAAGATTTCGGCCTCATTCTCATCGGCGAAGTAGCCGTCGCGCTGTCCCCAGGTGGTAATGGTGCGCGCCACCCGGTCGACCAGCTGCCGCAGGCTCGACTCCCGTTGCCCCGTCTTTCGATCCAGGTAGAAATACTTGGAGGCCACTACATTCGTCGCAAGCTGCGACCATTCCTTGGGGACTTCCACATTCCGTTGTTCGAAGACCACTTTACCGTCTTCACCGATGATCACCGCATCGCGCTTCTCCCACTCGATTTCATCGAAAGGATGGACGCCCGGGCTCGAAAAGTAAGGTTCCAGGCCCAGGCCTCTTCGCCCCGCCACAAGGCGAGTGGCTTCAAGTTCCGCCCTTTCCGCGCGTGAAGGCTTCTTTCTTCTTGGTTCCGCCATCTTAGCACCTCACCTTGCCGCCGACCTAAAGCGTTTTCCATAAGGCCTCGTTTCGAACGGTCCAATTTAGGCGCGGAGGCGCCAAAAAGCAAGGGGAATTTGTCAACATCTGGTGTTGGGCTTGGCCTCCAGACTATTTCTGGTTAACTCAGCACCAGGTAGCGCAGCAGAGCGCAGCTCGATTCGCCAACCCCCAGTGATCGGCTGCAGGTTCCGAGGATTGGCATTGTGCTCTTGCCAAAAGAGGATTACTTTGTGGGCAAGGAAACCAGGATGCAGGAGGAGAAGACGTGCTTTCACGAGAGGAGGTCTTGCCCCTGATTCAGGCAGCCCTGGCAGAAGACCTCGGCGACCGGGGAGACATTACCACCCAGGCCGTGGTGCCCGATACGGCGGTGGGGCGAGCGCGAATCCAGGCTAAGGCCCAGGGCATTCTGGCGGGCATCGCAGTCGCGGAATGGGTTTTTGTCGAGGTAGATCCGCAGCTGCAATTCGTTGCCCACCGTAAGGATGGTGACCGTCTTTGTCCAGGGGACACTCTGGCCGAGGTGCAGGGCCGACTCCGCTCCATCCTCACCGGGGAACGGGTCGCCCTCAATTTCCTGACCCGTTTGTCCGGCATCGCCACGTGGACAAGCCAATTTGTGGCAGCCGTGGCCGGGACTTCGGCAAGGATCCTCGACACGCGCAAGACGACGCCCGGTTGGCGCCGGTTGGAAAAGTACGCCGTGCGGTGTGGGGGCGGTCAGAACCATCGGATGGGGCTCTACGACCAGGTCTTGGTCAAAGACAACCACATTGCGGCGGCTGGGTCGGTGACGGAGGCGGTGAGACGGGTGCGCCGATGGCTCGAGGCTCAAGGGCTCCGGACAATCATTGAGATCGAGGTGACGAATCTCGACCAGCTCGCGGAAGCGATGGCCGCGGGTGTCGACCGGGTCTTGCTGGATAACATGCCCCTGGAAATGATGCGACAGGCTGTCGGCATAGGCAAGGGGCGTGTGGAGTTCGAGGCTTCCGGCAACATCACCCTGGCCAACGTGCGCCAGGTAGCCGAAACCGGCGTGGACTATATCTCGATCGGGGCCCTTACCCATTCCGCGCCCGCTCTGGATATCAGCCTGGAAGTGGAAGCAGCTTAAGCGGCGGTCTCCCGAGGTTGCCCAATCTGTGTGAGGCTAGCGGCGGAGGGATGAGGCATGGACCCATTGGCCGTGATCCGATCACGACGAAGCTGTCGATCGTTCCTCCCGGATCCGATCGAGAAGGAAGCCATTTTGGAAATCCTCGATGCCGCACGACATGCTCCCTCAGGTAACAATGTGCAGCCCTGGGAATTTGTCGTAGTCACTGAGGCTCAGACTCGTCAGCGCATTGCTGAGCTGGCTGACTACGGCAAATTTATCTCTCAGGCGCCGGTGTGTATCGCGGTGATCTGCAGAGACACCAAGTACTATCTTGAGGACGGGAGCGCTGCCACCCAGAACATCCTCCTGGCGGCCACGGCTCTCGGACTGGGATCGTGCTGGGTAGCTGGGGACAAGAAACCCTACGCCGCGGAGGTTCTCAAACTCCTTGGCGTCCCCCAGGGTTACCGCTTGGTTTCGCTGGTAGCTATCGGGAAAGCAGCAAAAGATGCACCAAAGCGGGAAAGAAGGCCCTTGGAAGAGATCGTGCACTGGGAGAGGTATTGATCCCTTTCCGGAAGTGAAGGTGCCGCTCTGAACTTTTGCCCCGGCGGCTCGTTCAACTGCCACGGAGATGTTGGAGGTGCCGGACAAGGTCTTTGTGAGGTGAGGTCCATGTCGGATGACAAGAGAATCCCCAATCCAGCGGAGATCCAGAGGGAGGTCGCCGAATTTCTCAAGTCCAAGTACGGTGACCGCATTTTCATCCCGCCCCAGCCAGACCTCGCGAGCGACGAGGAGGCCCCGCGGACCGAGAAAAGGGGAGTGGGGAGGATCCGCTTTGATATGAAGCCCGAGGAACTCGAGGCTTACCTCAAGGAATACGTGATCGGGCAGGACGAGGCCCTCGAGATCCTCGCCACAAAGATCTGCACCCATTTCAACCGCATGCGCCTCGAGATGGAGAATCAGCTTGAGGATCTCGTGGGCAACATCAAGCCCAATATCCTCATGATTGGACCGACCGGGGTAGGAAAGACCTACATGATCCGCCTCATCGCCAAGAAAATCGGGGTCCCGTTCGTCAAGGCCGACGCGACCA
>JAPDPT010000052.1:0-526 GCA_034506315.1 candidate division KSB1 bacterium
TGGTTATGGAGGAGCCACGGGAAGGCAGGGCACTTCTCGTGGGGGCCGTTCTGGTGGAGAATGACGGGGTTGAGGATGTGTACGAAGCGCGAAAGTCCAAGATTCACATCATAGTCGTGGGCAAAGGCACAGTGGACGGCAGAGAGGAAGCCGTAGTGTACAGGCTGATGACGGATGAGAATGGCTACTTCTTTGTTCCCAACGTACCGCCAGGGTCTTATGTGGTCAAAGGAATTGAATTGGACCTTGGATATGGCACAAGATTGCAGGTTACTTCCCGTTGGGAGGGGAATACGCAGATTTATTACCCGGCGGAAGGCTTTGTCGATCACGTTGTGCGGGTTTGGCCCCCGCCTTCAAAAGGGAGGATCATTAATCTTGGCATCCGTTACTTCCGCGTAGATGCGTCATACCGTATCTACAATGATGTGTTCGACTCGCTCGATGGTGCAAGCATTGCCCTTCGAGATGTGAAGCATACAATGCCCAGCCCAATTGCATACTACAAGGCGAAGTACCCGGATTC
>JAPDPT010000052.1:536-26302 GCA_034506315.1 candidate division KSB1 bacterium
AAGTTCCAGGAGGATGCGATGAAAAAGAGAAATCTCAGATGTGGGGCGGTCCTGACAATGTCTTTGCTGGGGGTCCTGGCGGGCGGTGTGGAGGCACAAGGTCAGAGCACCCCGGAGAACCTATTGCTGAAGAACTACCGACCGCGATCGGTATACAAGGTCCCGGTGACGAAAATTGAGCGAGCGCGTTACCCTGTGATCGATATGCATTCGCACCCGTATGCGAGGACCGATGCGGAAATCGCGCAGTGGGTTCGGACCATGGACGAGCTTGGGATCGAAAAGACAGTCCTGCTCACCCATGCTACGGGGGCAGAATTTGACTCCTTAATTGCGGTCTACTCGAAATATGGCGATCGGTTTGAGCTTTGGTGCGGTATCGATTTCACAGGCTACGATCGCCCAGGGTATGGACCCGCGGCCATTGCGGAGTTGGAACGATGCTACCGACTGGGCGCACGGGGAGTGGGTGAGCTGGGCGACAAGGGAAAGGGACTTTTCTATGGCAAGCCCCCCGCCTGGGGAATGCATCTGAATGATCCCCGAATGGATCCGCTATTGGAGAAATGCGCGGAGCTCGGGATGCCGGTGAGCATCCATGTGGCCGACCCAATCTGGATGTACTTGCCTATGGATTCCACCAATGACGGCTTGATGAATGCATACGATTGGCGACTCGACAACCAACCGGGGATCGTGGACCATGAGGGCATGATCAGGATTCTCGAAGACGCCGTAAAGCGCCATCCGAACACGATGTTTATAGCCTGCCACCTGGCCAACTGCTGCTATGACCTGAGCAAATTGGGCAGGCTGTTCGACCAATATCCTAATCTCTATGCCGACATATCGGCTCGCTATGCGGAGACCTCGACGATTCCGCGCTTCGTGAAATCGTTCTACGAGAAGTACAATGATCGGCTCGTTTATGGAACGGACATGGGTTTCGACAAAGACATGTATATCACGACGTTCCGCATTCTCGAGACGATGGACGAGCATTTCTACAATATCGAGCTTTTTAATTATCACTGGCCTCTGTATGGACTTGGATTATCTGACAGTGCACTGAAAAAGATCTATCGAGAAAACGCTCTTCGGATCATGCGGCATTGATTCCGCTCTCGCAGGATAGGGTTCTGACAATGGACGTGCGAGACGCACGCCCGCCACGGTTAGGTATCGAGAATGAGTGCGCGACTCGGCCGGGCGGTAAAGATGCAATCTTTCCGCAATTGGGGGATGGACGACGGGACTTCGCTTGCCTTGATTTCAGGGCTTCTTGTTAGGGGCGAGCAAAGAAGGGGCTCTGTGGCCTGTTAGTTCAATTGAATGCATGTCGGCACCGTGTACCGGTGCGTCGGTCTTCTCACGGCCGCGGAGATGCGAAAGAGGCGCAAACGAACAATAGGTCGTGGAGGCGGGCATGGACAAGAAGACGGTCAAGAACCTACACGCGTACGTTGCGCTCATGCTTGTACCTTGGGGGGTGGCAAGCTGTTCGCAATCTAAGGGCTGGATAACCGTAGAGGGAAAGGGCATCGTAATCGAGTTCAGCTCGAAGCTCCATAGCCGGGTTGTGGCGAGGTTCGGGTCCGACCGGGTTACGGTCGGGAATTTCCGCCCGTCCGAATTCGTGACCTGCGACGGTCGCGACGTAAGCGATTTCCAGTTTACGTCCCGGACCGAGAGGGACGTGCGCGGCGCGGAAGGTCCAGGAAAGACGATCACGATAACGGGATCGAACGGAGGACTCGAGAAAGAGGTGCAGATTACTCTCTTAGACGAATTCCCCGATGTCGCGCTGTTTCGCGTAACGTACAGGAACAAGGGGGATAGGGCTATAACGGTAGACCGCTGGGTGAATAACTCGTACGAAATTACCGCAGGCAGTGCGGCAAAAGGGGAACCGGTGTTCTGGTCGTTTCAAAGCGGTTCCTACGAAAACCGTCCCGATTGGGTGGTGCCGCTAAGACAAGGGTTTAGGCAGCAAAACTACATGGGGATGAATGCATCGGACTACGGCGGCGGAACTCCCGTCGTGGACGTGTGGCGACGGGATGTGGGCATCGGAGTGGGCCATCTGGAGCTTGTGCCCAAGCTTGTTTCCCTGCCCGTCGCGATGGAGACCCCAACCAGCGCGACGCTCGGGGTAGAAATGGAAGTCCGGAAAGTGCTGTCCCCTGGGGACAGTCTGCAGACCCTCTGCACGTTCGTAGGCGTTCACCGCGGGGACTATTTCCATACCCTTAAACAGTACCGGAACTTGATGATCAAAAGAGGAATCCGCTTCGGTCCGATTCCCGAGACTTCCTACGAGCCCATTTGGTGTGGTTGGGGTTTTGAACGGGATTTCACCGTCCAGCAATTCTGCGGCGCCCTACCGAAGGTAGCGGAGATCGGCTTCAAATGGGCCGTACTCGACGACGGTTGGCAAACGGCAGAGGGCGACTGGTACGTAGTCAGGGAAAAGTTCCCAAGAGGCGATTTGGACATGAAGGAGCTTGTGGACAAGATTCACTCGCATGGACTGCGGGCTCAGCTATGGTGGGCGCCATTGGCCGTTGATCCGGGAACTGACCTGATGAAGAACCATCCTGACTACGTGCTACTGAATGCCGATGGAAGCAAGCGAGACATCAGCTGGTGGGATGCGTATTACCTTTGCCCCGCTTATCCGCCAGTTCAAGAATACACGCGAAGATTGGTTGAGAAATTCCTACGAACGTGGGGATTCGACGGCCTCAAAATCGATGGCCAACATTTGAATGCAGCCCCGCCTTGTTACAATCCTGCACACCATCACTCTGATCCAAGCGAGTCTTATGAGAAGGTTCCTGAATTCTTTCGGATGATCTACGAAACCGCGATGAGCATAAACCCCAAAGCTGTGGTGGAAATTTGCCCTTGTGGTACGGCTTACGCCTTCCATACCATGCCCTACATGAATCAGTCCGTAGCTTCAGATCCGGAAAGCTCCTGGCAGGTTCGCTTGAAAGGGAAAACATTCAAGGCATTGATGGGTCCCTCTGCGCCGTACTTTGGCGATCATGTTGAATTGACGGATGGGGGAGACGATTTTGCCTCTTGTGTCGGAGTCGGCGCAGTGATCGGCACCAAGTTCACCTGGCCTGTTGGCGCGAAAGAGGGCTCCAAATATGACTTGACTCCAGAGAAGGAAGAGATCTGGCGGAAATGGCTGAAGATCTACCTCGACAAGATGTTGCCCACAGGAGAATATCTTGGTGAGCTTTACGACATCGGATTTGACCGACCGGAAGCGCACGCGATCCGCAAAGGAGAAAGCGTTTATTACGCTTTCTACGCCCCGCGTTTTTCAGGGACCGTAGAGCTGAGGGGATTAGAGGCCGGGAAGAAGTACCGTCTGACGGATTATGTGAACGACGTGGACCTGGGTGAGGTGAACGGCCCGCGCGCGCACATCAAAGTCGACTTCGAAAAGCATCTGCTGATAGAGGCTAAACCGATATAGCCTCAGCAACGTGCTAGACAGTGATATGGGATTGTCTGCTCTCTCCCGTACGCGGCGATAGCAGGCGAGGGGGAAGGGTACCCCAGGGACAACAGAACGGGAGTCCGATCGGCAAGAAGTGGGCAAAAGTAGTGGGCCATGGGCCCGAAGGCGAGGTTAATCATGGAAAGAAGAACGTTTTTGAAGCTCGCTGGCGGGACTGCTCTCCTCACGGGGCTCGGGAGCGGACGCGCTGCTGCACGGATACCAGCCCACAACTGGGACGGCTACAATTTTGGCTCCGGCCCTCCGGTGAAGGACCGCCTTTACCAAGGCCCATTCCCGCAATACGAGCCGGAAGCCTTTGTGCCTGGATCGGCGGTGGTCATGGCTACCACGCCCTCCCGCGACATTGTGCCAAACTACGGCATGGGTCTAACGGTGTACGTAAGCGGAGACATAGGGCCGCCCCGAATCCCCGGGGAGCCGCTGGAAAAGTCTTTGGAAGATCTCGTTAAGTTGCCGTTCGCGCAAAAGGTCTATATCCGGGTGAACTGGCGGGATGTGCAGAAAAAGCCCGGGCGGTTGGATTTTCCTGACTTCTGGCAGATCACCTTTGATCTGGCGCGCCAATATGGCAAACGGGTGGGATTCCGCATCATGCTCGAAAATCCCGATATCTGGGAGCCCGGAGCGCCTGACTTCGTGGTCGACAAGGTTCCGTACGTGCCCTTAAAGGGCAGATGGGAAACGTCCGTCGAAGTGCGTCGCAAGAAAGAACATAAGATGCCAAGATACGACCATCCCTTCTATCAGGCGGCTTTCCGGGAGTTGAATGAATTGCTTGCGGCGGAGCTGAACGGGAGTCCGCTCGTAGAGTACATGGACACCATGATGTATGGTTTCTGGGGCGAAGGTCACACCTGGCCTTTTGAAGGTCATCCTTTCCCCGACGATATTACGGCGGAAAGAACATGGATCCAAATGATGCAGACGCAGCTGGAAATTTGGACGAAGACGCCGCTCGTCACGAACACGCAGCCCGACTGGAGCCGTGTGGGAAACTCCGAATTGGTGGACATGACGGTGCGGACGCACAACTGGCTGCGGACAGATACGATTTTCGTCGAAAACACCCAGATTGAAGAGTTGAGCAATCGGCCTCCGTGGATCGCCGCGGTGTGCGAGGTGGGAATGACCACGGGAGATCCTGACAGATTGAGAATGATCGACGGAATTACGTACAACGAATTCTTGATCTATCATGTCATGGACGTAGGGGCTAATTACTGGTCTTTGTGGAACTGGCACAATATCGCGGCTCGGAACATTTTGAGTTACTATGAGAAATTTCCGGGTCCGATCGACGAGATCGCCCGTCGCATCGGCTATCGTGTGAGACCATCCTGGATCTGGCACTTCGAAAAGGAGGGCTACCCGGGTTTGGTTCTCGGGTTGGTTAACGACGGGATTGCGGGTGTCCCTGGGGTTCTGCGAATTACCGTGTTCAGCGAGGATGGGAGCGTGAGGGTCAGTGGTTGTTTAGACCCGGGTTACCCCAAACCCCAGGGCGTGCGCCAGGCGATGTTCTTGCTTCCCAAGGGTACCCGTTGGGAGGGACTGCGGGTCAAAGCCGAACTCGAGGTTAAGGGAGTCCTGCACCCGGTCCGGTGGGCGTGCGCCCAACAGACTAACCCAGACGGCTCTCTGACTCTGCGCCGTAACCTCAGGGAGGGATGAACCTGCCCGGACACCTCGGGCCAGTGTTCTGTTCTTTGCTTATGCCTGCCGCTTGCTAACGAAGGCCGTAGCCAAGGGGGATCTGCGGACCCAAGGGAAGCGGGCTTCGGGGTGATCGTCCTCTCGGAACAGCGAGGGGCTCGTTCAGGGGCTAGGCAGTTCAGGCACGACCGGAGTCCGCAGGTTATCGGCGGCCATCCTAAGGATGCGCAGAAAGGCGTCAGGCTGGGCCACTTGGGATGCACCGATCGCGGGGTACGTTAGCCTTCGCGACCGTGCAGGGATGATCTAAACCCCGTTTAGGGCCGGCGAGCACCCGAAACAGGGCCAAGGCGCGAAACGACGCTAGTATGGATCGCTAAGGACGGGGGCTATCGATCGACGTCACCCCCGTTTGCCGGCCAGGTACCTTGTCGGTCTGCCGGAGCCAGCAGCTGGACGCCTCCGACGTTTCCGGGTGGCGGGGGGCGGTTGGGTCGTTTCTCGAGCAGGAGAGGTGCTCTGGAAATTCCGTTTGAATGGGAGAACAGTGGCCTCACGTCGAGAAGTTCTCGCGCGGCTTCCTAACAATGGGAGAAGAAAGGATGCGACGCTTGTTCGTGCTTTGGATCATGGGTGCCGTGCTCCTGGTGGGATGCGCCAGAAAAAGGGAAGAAGTCAAGCAGAACTGGACGCATTACGTGCGCATTGCAGGCCACGGCCTTAGGAAGGACAACATCGATGAAATCATACGAAGCGCTACGGAGACCTATGTGGAGGGTATCGAGACCGATAACAGCCTAACCGGCATTTATGAGAGTTTTTTGAACCCGACGGAAAAGCTGGAAGCCATGAAGGAAATGGCTGAGAAGGCTCATGCTGCCGGCAAGAAGGTCTTCGTCTACACCGAGGGATTAGAGATCATAACGCCGAATGCGGAGCAGAAAGAGCACACTTTTTTCAAGGATCATCCTGATTGGGCGCAGCGGGACATCCATGGGCGTCCGGCGGTTTTTGGGGGAGGGACTGCATTCTGGATCAAAGAAGGCGACGAGGACGTTTGGATCTCTCCGTACGCTGCCGACTGGCGAAGAATTTACATGGAGCGCATTCGGCAGATTGCGGCCACCGGGATGGACGGAGTTTTTGTCGATATTCCATACTGGATGACGCATTTCGAAGGATGGGAAGACACATGGGCCAGTTTTGACGACTATACGGTAGCAGCTTTCAAGAAAGCCACCGGATTGGACGCAAGAACCGACCTCAAGCTTGGCGATTTCAGTGATCCGAACTTTCGCAAGTGGGTGGATTTCCGCATACAGACGCTAACGGACTTTATGAAGGAGGTTGCGGAGAACGGCCGCTCTGTGAATCCGAACTTCATCACCATTGCGGAAATCTATCCCGGCATCGAAGAAGCGGCGGTTCGAGTGGGAGCCGATGTATATGAGATGTACCGCGTGGTGGATGTTATCGCTCATGAGTACAATCCAGGCGGTAAATCTGCCGATCGAGATCCATCGGATTGGTTTGCGTTCATGACGGGTATGTACTCCTTTAGGGCGTTCGCTGAGGGGAAAGCCTCATGGATGCTGACCTATTCGTGGGAAAACCATGAGAAGATCAGACCAGCGGACGCTATGGAAAACCTGATGGTGTCCCAGCTTATGGCAGGTGCGAATTGCTGGGACGCGGCCAACCACGTCATGTCCGGCTCGAATGACTACGAGGCGCGCAAGCGAATTTTTAAATGGATCGCAGATCACGAGCGGACGTTTTATCGGCCCCGCGGGCCAATGAGGCCGATCGGCGTGTATTTCTCGCCTAAGACGCGCAACTACTTTGCGGACGAGTTTATCCGATCCTACAGGGGAGTGATGTACCTATTACTACAATCTCACCTGGAATTTCAGATTGTGACTCCACGGACGCTGCGCAAGTTCAGGGGACCCATACTCATACTACCTGAGGTGAGGTGTGTGGCTGATTCCGAATTGGCGATGCTGCGAAGGTACATGGAATCTGGCAATGCTCTGTATTTGACAGGGGAGACGGGCTCCTACGACGATCAGCGGCAGCTTCGGGCCGAGAATCCGATATTGGAATGGCTGGGAATTCGCAACCCGGATCAGCCTGCAAGATCGTCACGGGGCAAGACATTTGTTTATCAACCCGAATGTACAGGTCGCAAGTACTACGAAGCGGTTCTGCAAGAATACGATGAGTGTGCCTACCGTGGAGAATACCAGAACGCTCGATTTGAGCAGATTCGTCAAGCCTTTGTGGCAGAACTGGTCAAGGATTTGGGGTACATCGGAGCTGTCCAGGTGAGCGCATCGCCCTTCGTTTCAAGCCAGATCGCTGTCGTGGACGGAAAACCGCATGTGTTCTTGGCCAACTTCAAAGGTTTGAAAGGCAGGGAGAACGCCAATCAGTTGCCGGAGAAGAACGTAGCCATTCGCTTCACCGTCCGGAAGAAAGGAAAGGTGTACGCGTTGGAGTTCCTCGGCGAGCCTGTCCGGATTTCGGCGATGTGGGAAAAGGGCCAGCTGAGCTGCGTCATTCCCGAGATCCGCAGAGGCATGGTGGTCTGGGTAGAGTGATCTCCGATAAGCTTCTGTAGGGTGCCCGAGACTCAGACCTCGTCGGTCGGCGTGAGTGAGCCTGCAGGGCGTCGTGTTGGGAACCAGGGAGTAAGGGCAAGCCCGGAAGGGTCATTCCTGCGTGCTCCACGGTTTCCGTTCTTTCTCGGGGTGTCGAGCGGAAGCCCTGCTACACTTCGTGGAGCGTGTTATTTCTGCCTTTTGGGGGCTTTTGGTGTCAGGTTCATCGGCGGTCTCGTCCGGATACGCTGGGCATCGAAATCGTCGGCGGAATCGAGATTGCTCTTTGCCCGCGGGGGGAGAAGCGAGGTGCCTCTCCGGCTGCCTTCGGGTGGAGGCGCAGAAACGGAGTAGATCGTAGAGTGGTAATCTAATGCACCAAGGAGGCGAACGATGAGGTCGAGAATCTGGTTGTTCTCGGTAGCCTTCACCTTATTCGTAGCAGTGGGGTGCGGCCAGAAGCCGGAGTGGCAGCCGGTTGTCGACTGGGGCCATTGGCGACTGGGCCAGAAGGCCGATCCGGAATTCTTGGAGAAGAACCATATGACGGTCACGTTCGGGAGCGGAGCCCCCAATTTTGAGACGGCAACGCGCGCGGAATTTGATCAAAAGGTGAAAGAGGCCCGGGCTTTCAACGATAGCTACCACAAGAAGGGATACATTGTGTTGCGCTATCTCTCCACCTCGCTTAACGGAGAGACGGCCACCAACAAGGATGAACCTCGCAAGGACCAAATAGAGTTTTTGCGCTTCTATCACGAAAGATGGGACGAGTTTGCTGACTTGATTGGACCCCGGCCGCAAGCGGACCCGACCACGTGGATCACTGTTCGACCTGATGGAAGCTTTCCGTATTACCGTTACGCTCCCTATGGGCAGGAAACCACGGGACGATTCGAGACGTGGGGTTGCCCGGACAATCCCGACTACGTACGAGTTATGGAGGCGAAGATTCGAGCCCAGGCCGCGACCGGAATCGACGGCTGCTATGTGGATTGGACACACATTCCTGGCGGCACATGCTATTGCGACTGGACGCGTGCCAACTTCAGGCGATATCTCAAGGAACATATACCCCCTGAGGTGGCGCAGAAAAAATACGGTACTGCGGACTACGACAACGTGGAATTACCTCAGAAGCGCGGCGATAAATTCTGGATGGAATGGCTGACCTTTCGCTGCTGGACAGTGGCAGAATTCCATCGACGGTTACGCGAAGCAGCGCACGAAATCAATCCCAGGTTTTTGGTCTCCGGGAATGTATTCGGCGGTTTCGGGTACGGCCCCATTGCTTACGACGCTGCAGGGAACATGGAAATGTTAGGGGCGGAGGGCTATGACGACTTTCTTTACTCGGAAATTCAGGAGTTCCTGGACAGCGCTCCACGGAAGGACGAAAGCGGCAACAAGATCAGTAACAGCGCTGCATTGAAGTTCTTAGCGGCTGCTTCGCACGGCAAACCCGTGATCATCTACGCTACGGAAATTACGCCTCCTATCTTTCCCAATCCTACCGAAAAGTGTCTGAGCGCGATGGCTCAAATCAACATTGCCGAAGCCGTAGCAAATCATGCCATCTTCCGAGAGAAGAGGCTGACGCCGCCCGGTGCGACCGCCATGTACACGTTTCTCAGCGCCAACGAGGAATACTTGCTGGGCGCGAAACTCCATGCGAATGTGGCGGTTCTCGCCTCATTGAACCAATTTCTGGCAGATGAACTGAGTTTTGCTTTTTCCGCCTCGCGCGTGCTTGCCGATCGCGGGATTGCCCATGTGATGATAGTCGAGGATGATCTGCGGAAAGGAGATCTTTCGCGGTACGATCTGATCTGGCTGCCGTACCTGCCGCTCCTTAGCCACGAAAAGCAGCAAGCCCTGCAAAGGTACGTGGAAAAGGGCGGAACCTTGGTGATCTTAGGTGAGTGCGGAAAGAAAGACCAGTTCAACTTACCGCAGCGTCCATTGTTGGCACAAATGCTGGGCGCTGAAGAGTACCCCTCGGAGGCTGTGCAAAGGAGATACGGTAAGGGTATCGTCCTCTTTCAGCCGCTTCCCATACCGGAGCACCGTTACCTCATTCCGGCAAAGCCCAAGTCGGAATTCACTACGTTCGGTCCGTCTATGGCCGACGTTTTTCCGGATATTCCGGAGGGGTACACTCGAAACCGCATGCACCCGGACTTGCGCCTAAAGTTAGAACAGACGGTAGATCGGATGATTCAAGTGCTGGGAAATCGACTGACCCGGATTACAAGCGAGCATCCTTTCGTAGAAATAACCCGAATGGAAAACGACGCGCGAAATCTCATCCTGATACACCTCGTCAATTACGATGTGACGGTCGACGGCGAGATCACCCCTGCGCAGAATCTTTCCCTGCAGGTTCTCCTTCCAGGGAAAGGAAACGTAAAAGCTGTGCGCTACTGCGGGGATTTGTCCCAGCTCCGAGCGGTACCGCACAAGTTGATTCAGGCTGAAGGTGGAACGAAGTTTCTCACGGTGACGGTGCATGACTTGCAAGTCTATGGATTGGTCCTCGTCGAACTGAGATAGGGTCACGAACTATGAGGCGGCCACTCTGCACGTTGGTTTTGGCGACGCAGGTTATCGCGGTGGCCGTTTTCAATTGCTCGAGAAAAACCCCAACGGGTCCTGACCTCGAGGAGGTAATCCTAGAGGAGATCGATGACGTTCTGCGCAATCCTTTCAAGGGCTTTGTAACGTGGGTTGGGGAGGAGAATCCTGTCTATCCCACGACCTTGCAATATCGGACCTACCAGTGGAGGGACATAGAGCCGGAACCCGGGGTGTTCGACTGGGAGGAGTTCGAAAGAGGATGGGGGGACATTTCGGTCACTGGCAAGAGGGTAGGCTTTCGGATTTCTGCCTGTACCCCGGGGAGCGGAAACCCATATGATATCCCGGACTGGCTTGTCGAGCAGGGGGTGGGCCTTCGTCCGTACTGCATAGATGGGCAGGCGGGGCTTGCTCCAGACTGGGACGATCCTCGCTTTCTGGAGGCGCACAGGCGCCTGATCAGAGCGATAGGAGCGCGCTACGACCGAGATGATCGCGTGGCATGGGTCGATATTGGCTCCTACGGCTTCTGGGGGGAGTGGTGTGTCTGGCAAAACGAATCCCTGGCGGCAAGCCAGGCTACGAAACAGGCGATTCTTGAGGTCTATTTCGAGGCTTTCCCCACCAAGCCCAAGGTAATCGCGTTCGACGACCCTTTCGCTACCCAGTGGGTGACGTCGCGTGGCGGGGGTCTCCGCAATGACTGTCTGGGAACGGAGGAGGGGAACGCCTGGTATCTTGCCAGCTTGAACCGGATCGACCCCGGTCTCAACGACCGCGTGTGGAAGCAGGCGTTCATTACGGGGGAGTTTTGCGGGGCCCGCTGGGGCGCCATCATGGGGACGACCGGCCGATTTGAGGTGAACTACCGATTTATCCAGCAAACACACTGGTCGTTCATTGGTCCATCGGGAGGGGATATCGCACCGTTAACCGACGAACATCGACGCAATCTGGACAGGTTGTACAAGACTTTGGGCTACCGCTTTGTGCTGCGGCGTGCCTTGCTGAATCGGAGCGTTAAGCGCGGGGGCAAGCTGGGGCTGGTAATGATGGTCCAGAATAAGGGGGTCGCGCCTTTCTATTTCCGATGGCCGCTGGTCGTTTACTTGATCAACTCCAAAGGGGAGGTCGCACTGCAGCGGGAAACCGCCATAGACATTCGGGAATGGCTACCGGGTACGCGACTTGCCCACGACGAAATCGCTATCCCGGAGGAGCTACCGCCGGGTCGCTATGAGATCCGTGTGGCCATCCATGACCCCGCGAAGGGTAAACCGGGCGTGCTGTTCGCCAACGCTGGAAAGGATCAGGAGGGCCGCTATCCGCTGGGTATCGTGCTCGTTGAGTAGTCTGAGTACGGTTGGAGCGCGCGGCCTACGATAGGGCAGTGCACATAGGGGGCCTACGAAGATCCAACCCCGGCGTGGAGCAACGGCAGGGGAAACACGATCGGCAGAGCCGCCTCCGCATAGCCTCCGCGACTCTGCGAGGAGTGCGAGAGCGTCGTAACCGCGAAGCGGTACACTAACCTCCTGTAACGCTCGTGCCAGGCCAATTGAGGAGCGCCTTCCCGCCATCGGCGAGGAGATTCTCTCCCCCGCTTTTGGGATCACGCGGCAGTGAACTCGTTAGGCTACAACGAAGACGTGCTGCGCAGAGCTGCCGGCCGAGGTATGACAACTAAGGCACCCCTTCCGTGTGTCCGCTCCGGAACGCGCGCTTGGAGTCAGAGCCTCTGTGCGCTACTCTTGTTTCCTGCCCTATGCCGAGCGGGCAAAGCTCATTCTGTGGAGCGGAGGGTTCGGCTTCGCATTAAGAATGGGGGCGCAGTTGTCCGCGAAAGTTGCTCCTACGGTCCAAGCGAGAGGCACAACGTGACCGGAGCCACGAGCGGCGGGTGGATGGTTTGCACGGCAATAGGGCAGGGCATCGGGGGCCGGCGGCGGCCAACGGTGGGCGCCGAATACGCTGCGGCCTCCGTTCCGCCACGTAAGGAAGCTTCAAGTCTCCGAAAGGCCCCAGCGGCTACGGCAGTCGGTGGAGCGCTGCGCCGATTCGGAATGGGCTTGCCGTTCCGTTCCACAGCGTCCGCTATCGCGAGCGCGACTCGGGTCCACCGGCGGCTAAGTACCGTGGAGGGAAAGGCCAAGGGCGACGCGTAGCGCACCGAAGGAACCAGATCGAGTTCCAATCCATCTGGGCTGGAGTTTCGGCCCGTTCCGCACTTGACCTCCACTTCAGCCAGCGCGATAAGACCCGTGGCATGAGACACGCCTCCGTCTTGGGCGGCGAGGTACGCGGCGATTCTCGTTGGTTGTGGACCAATCAGAGTCCGCGCGAAAACGCCAATTCTCGAAAGCTCGGCTTGTGCGAGGTGACCCTGCACTCTGAGTTTCCTCCTCGGACAAACTGTTGCGAAGGAAGGAAGACCTGCATAAATTAGCCGTCGGCGGTGTAGGAGTCCAGGGCCATCCCTAAGGGGATCAGGACGAACAGGGAGCGAGAAGGGAGGGGCCACTTGACGCGTTGGAGAGGGGGGAGGTGTCGGACGCGCCATAGGGTGGAAGGCGAAGGCCCACAAGAAGAACCGACGCGGGGAGAGTTGTAGCAGGCGCCTGTAGCTCAACGGGATAGAGCAACGGACTTCTAATCCGTAGGTTGCAGGTTCGAGTCCTGCCAGGCGCGCCGAAAGAGGGGGATCGCAATGCGGGAAAGGAAGCGGTTTGTTGGCGTCTGACAGTCGCGAGGTTGAAGGTTTTCGGTTCCCTCCTGGATTCTTGAGCCTGCCTCGGTCTTCCCCTCGGATTTGCCTCGCGGGGGTAGGGGGGAGAGTCTGAAAGGGGGAGGTGCAGGGCCTCGTCCCTCGGGACCCCCGGCCCGTGCACACGAGAAAAGGCTGTGGCGAAGGAGAAGGTACCCCCATACCCGCTGGCAGTATGGGGAGAGGGAACTACGGGCCGGCCGGGAAAGCGAGGTGCCCGTACGCCTAAGGTGGCGAGGTTCCGGTTTGCGAGCCGGGGCCTCCCGACGCGTTCGATGAGTCAGCCGTTGGAATCCAACGCGTTGTAGGACCCCGAGGAACGCTGTGCTTCGGAAGCTTCTGAGCGGGTGGAAGCAAAGGAAGGTTTTCGGGGCCTTTGGCCGCGCCCTCAGTGCCGCACCTATCGGAATCATGATTCTCAACGAGCGGGGCAGGGTCACGTACCTCAATCCTGCAGGGCGCAGAATCCTCGGGCTCGGCGATACCGAGGCCGAAGGAAAGAACCTGGCGGACGTGGTCAGCGATCCTGAATTCGACGGTCTGCGTCGGACTCTGGAGCCGATTCTCTCGGGCGCCCAGCGGTCCTTGCAGGCCACGGCCTTCAGCCTCCCGGTGGATGGGAAACGGAAATGGATCTCCATTCGGGCCGTTCCGAGCAACGAACCCGAACATGCGACTTACATACTGTTTCATCCCCTGGTGGGGGCCGATCCTTTCCTGAGGCAGTATTGCGTGGAACTGGCCGAACGCTTCATCCACGACGTGAAGAACCACCTCACCGGCTTAGAACTTGGTCTAAATCAACTCCTACGGAGGATTGAGCCGGTTGCAGGGAGTGACGACCGAATCCACGATGCCTTAGAGCGCGTGCAGCGAAGAGTCAAACTTCTGGACGACCTGGCCTGGCGCTATCGAAAACTCATTCGGCCCGAGCTTTGCTCAATGGACAATTTGGAACTCATCTCGTTCGTGAGCGAGTGGGCACGCGGAGAGCAGGAGTGGCTGCCGCGGGACGTCACCCTACAGACGGTTTCGGAGTACGGTCGAAAGCTGTGGGTACGGGGGGACGCGCACATGGTCCACGTTTGCCTCGATGTCTCACTTCGGCTACTTCTGGACTCCATGCTCGGCGGCGGTAGAGTTCTCGTGAGCATAGGAAAAGACCAAGCAGGCGCGGTAACAGGTGTCTCCGAACCCCCATGGGGTTACGTTCGAATGCGGCGCGTTGCGGAACCGCCTGGAGAGCGGCTGGCGGCGCTCGCGCGGAATGGGCCTCTGAGCCAGGCTTCTGGCGAGAATCTGCTGCTGGCGGTCCTTCACAGAGCTGCGGAAGTGATGCAAGGTAGACTCCAGACGGTCGCCGCGGCGCAAGTTCTCGAAGAGATCACCCTTTCTCTACCGGCAGGCTCGGGAACAGCGTGAAAGGACGTCTGATGAATAAAGTCCTCGTGGTCGACGACGACCCCGACGTACGGCAGGGGCTTCTCGAATGGCTCCAGGAGGGAGGCTACGATGCCAAGGGGGTATCCGACGGGATCGTTGCGCTGGACGAATTACGAGGGGATCAGTACGACGTTGTGCTCCTCGATCTTTACCTGCCGCGCCTGGAAGGGATGAAGGTACTGGACGCGATCGTTGAGGGGGGTATCCCGGTCGCCGTTATTGTGATGTCTGCCTATGGCACCATACAGCTTGCTGTGGAAGCCACGAAAAAGGGGGCTTTTGATTTCTTGGAGAAGCCTCTGTCGAGGGAGCGCGTCCTGGTGACGGTCCGCAACGCCCTTGGTAAGCGCGAATTGGAGGCCCAGCGCCAGCTATTGCTGGAGGAAGTTAGGGAGAAGTATCGCATGGTGGGGCAGAGTCCCGCCATGGAACGCGTCTTCTACCTGGTCGATCGTGCGGCCCGATCGGACGCTAAGGTTCTAATCCTGGGGGAAAACGGAACGGGTAAAGAGCTGGTGGCGCGGGCCATTCACATGAACAGCGCACGGGCAGGGAATCGCTTTGTCGCGGTCAACTGTGCGGCGGTTCCTGCCGAGCTCATCGAGAGCGAGCTGTTCGGGCACTGCCGAGGTGCCTTTACCGGCGCCTACACCGACACCCCGGGGAAATTCCGGGTCGCTTCGGGGGGAACCCTGTTTTTGGACGAAATCGGCGACATGACCCTTCACCTGCAGTCCAAGCTGCTCAGAGCGCTTGAAGACGGGGAGATCTACCCCGTGGGTTCGGCCCAACCCGTAGCGGTGGACGTACGGTTCATTGCGGCCACTAATCAAGATCTGGAAGAGAAAGTACGGCAGGGCACCTTCCGGGAGGACCTGTACTATCGGCTCAATGTAATTCGCATTGAGCTGCCTCCTTTGCGGGAGCGCAAGGAGGATATCCCCATCCTCGTCGATCATTTCATGAGGCAGATCTGTGAGGCGAACAAGGTACCTCTGAAAACGATGACCCCTTCGGCCCTGAGCCTGCTCCTTTCGCACTCCTGGCCCGGAAACGTGCGCGAGCTTCGCAACGTCATCGAGAAGCTCATTGTGCTGTATCCCGAGGAGCTGCATTTCGACTTGCACCACGTAGCGGAGGCGTTGCGTGGCTACGGCAATCGGGCCGAGGTCCCTCCGAGGTCCCTGAAAGAGGCTCGGGAGGAATTTGAAAAGCGGTTCATCGAACAGAGACTGGTCGCCAACAACTGGAGGATCCAAGAGACGGCAAAGCAGCTGGGCATTGAGCGTACGCAGTTGTGGAAGAAGATGAAGCGGTATGGGCTCGGGCGCAAGAAGGGGTTGCCGCAGAGGCAGGAGTCTGGGAGCCGCGCTGGATGAGACCCTGCTCCGGATCCGGCACGGTCGCGAAGGATCACGGGCCGACAAACAACCGGAACGTACAGGTCATCATTCCCCACACGGACGTACGGAGTTCCCCGAGGGTAGATCCAGAAAAAGCTTGACAAGGAAGCGCCCCGTGTCTATATTTGGCCCGTCAAAAGAAAGGAGGCTGGAAGTGCGACCCAACACCCTGTCTCCCACACGGATCTGGCGTTGGTGGTGGCGCTCCACGGAGCGCAGTGGGGTGGACAGGGTCGCGCGCGGGTCCCCGTAGCCTGTTTCGCATCCGAAAGTCCAGCCCACTGCAAGGTGATTGCAGTGGGCTTTTTTGTTGCCGAGCCTAAGGGATCGAACAGGACTGACCATCGGGAGGACCTCAGCAATGATCGACGAGAACAACGACGAACTGAAAATCGGGGAGCTGCCGCGACTGCAAATCATCGACATCGAGCAAATCGTGTTTCACGAGGAGCCGGACATTGAGAGGGTCGCGCGCCTTGTGGAGAAACTGGGCGCGGACGGGGTCCTCAAGAATCCTCCGGTCGTAGCGCGATACGGGGATTCCGCCCGCTGCATCCTTTTGGACGGCGCCAACCGGGTCACCGCACTCCGCAAACTGGATTTCCAGCACGTGCTGGTCCAGGAGATTGACCTGGAGGATCCCGGATTGATTTTGGCCACATGGCACCATGCGATCGAACACCTCACTCGGGAAACGCTACTCGGGTTTGCCGCTGCGGTTTCCGGCGTCCGCTTGGCGGACACTGACGTCGTGGCAGACGATCCTGGCTACCTCTGCCGTCTGCGCTTTGCCGATCAGAGCGAGGTAGCGCTGGTGGGCTCGTCGGATCTCTTCGAGAAGGTCTCGCAGCTGAAGTCCTTCGTAGGTTCCTACCATCGATTCGAGTACATGGATCGGGTGAGTTACACCAACCTCGAGCACTTGAAGAGGAACTATCGAGGTTTCTCGGCCCTGGTCAGCTTCCCTCGCTTTCGGAGGGAAGACCTCCTGGCCATTACCCGAGCGGGTCTTCTCCTCCCGAGCGGAGTCACGAGGGTGCTGCTCCCCAAACGTGCTCTTCGTTTCAACCTTCACCTGGATATCCTGCGCGCGAAGCTCTCGGTGGAGGAGAAAAACCTCTGGTTGCGCGACACCATCCAGCAGAAGATCCAGGACAAGTGCATTCGGTTCTACCGCGAGCCGACGTTCTTTTTCGACGAATAAACGCTGGGGGATAGAGCGGTTGAGCTAAGCCTGATAGGCTGGAGGTTCTCGGACCAATTCGTGCGGAGGAGGATGACGATGCCCGAGACAAAGATCCTGCTGAGCGAGGAGGAGATCCCACGGTATTGGTACAACATCCAGGCGGACTTGCCTAAGCCCCTGCCGCCCGTCCTTCACCCTGGGACGAAAAAGCCGATCGGACCCGACGACCTGGCGCCGATCTTCCCCATGGGATTGATCCTCCAGGAAGTGAGCCAAGAGCGCTGGATCGAAATCCCCCACGAGGTGCGGGAGGTGTACAAGATCTGGCGTCCAACCCCCCTGGTGAGGGCCTACCGGTGGGAAAAACAGCTCAAGACCCCGGCAAAGATCTATTACAAGTGGGAGGGTGTAAGTCCTCCCGGAAGCCACAAGCCCAATACCGCCGTAGCGCAGGTCTTCTACAACAAGTCGGAAAACGTACGGCGCATCACCACGGAGACCGGAGCAGGCCAGTGGGGAAGCGCCCTGGCTTTTGCCTGTAACCTGTTCGAGGTGGAGTGCAAGGTCTACATGGTGCGTGTGAGCTACGAGCAAAAGCCCTATCGCCGCGTGCTGATGGAGACGTGGGGGGCCAAGTGTGTGCCCAGTCCCAGTCCGGATACGCAAGCAGGGCGGGCCATCCTCGCCAAGGACCCGGAGTCGCCCGGTTCGCTGGGGATCGCCATCAGCGAGGCCGTGGAAGACGCCGCCACCCACGAGGATACGAAGTACTCCTTGGGTAGCGTACTGAACCACGTTCTCTTGCACCAGACGGTCATCGGCCTTGAGGCCCTCAAGCAATTCGAGAAAGTCGGCGAGTATCCCGACGTCGTGATCGGCTGCGTGGGCGGAGGATCCAACTTTGCCGGCCTGGCCCTGCCCTTCGTCCGGGACAAGATTGTGGAGGGACGAAAGACGCGAATCATTGCGGTGGAGCCCACCGCCTGTCCGTCCATGACCAAGGGACTCTACCGCTACGACTTTGGGGACACGGCGTGCACGACCCCGCTGATCAAGATGTTCACTCTGGGGCACGACTTTGTCCCGGCCCCGATTCACGCCGGCGGGCTCCGGTATCACGGTATGGCGCCGATCGTGTGCCACCTCTACGACTTGGGCTTCATTGAGGCCATCGCCTACCACCAGAATCCCGTGTTCGAGGCCGCGGTCAGCTTTGCCCGGGCAGAGGGATTTGTGCCGGCCCCCGAGACGGCCCACGCCATCCGTGCCGCCATGGATGAGGCGATCCGCTGCCGGGAAAGCGGGGAGAAAAAGGTCATTGTGTTCAACGCGAGCGGCCACGGCCATTTCGACCTGGCAGCGTACGAGCGGTTCCTGCGGGGTGAACTGGAAGACTACGAATACCCGGAAGAGAAGGTGAAGGAGACACTGGCCCGCCTTCCGGTCGTAGAAGAGCAATAGCCCTTCCTTGCAGGGCCCTGGCAGTTCAGTAGGGCGGGGACCTCAGGTGTCGGCCTGGGGTCCCCGCTTGACGAGACGTTGGGGGGACCCCCGGCGCCGGGGTCGGCTCCGGATTGCCGCGAAGCTCCTCGTGGGAGGCCCATCTCGCCTGCGCGAATCATGCTTGATTTTCTGGAGCGCGATGCCTAAGCTTTCTCTCGGTCAAGCCGTTCACACGGGCGAGAATCGAACGCGCACCGGGACTTGCTTGGCCTGGAGATGTCGGAGTCGGGCACGACGAGGTCGCCTATTTCCGGACATCGCCGAGCTGAACGCGCCGCTGGGTGGCTTGCCTCCGCAAAGAATGTCGCTCTTCGTTTCGCGGTCTGGCCGGCTCCGGCATAAGGGCAGAAGGGGTCCCGAAAGGAGGAGCCATGCCAGCGTCAAGACTGAAGCAATTCCTGGACGAAGAGGGGGTCAAGTACGTCAGCATCAAGCACTCCCGTGCCTACACGGCGCAGGAAATTGCGGCCGCGATGCACGTCCCCGGGCAGGAGCTCGCAAAAACGGTGCTGGTCAAACTCGATGGCAAGATGGCGATGATTGTCCTGCCCGCCAGCTACACGGTTGACCTGGAGGCGCTTCGCAAGTGCACCGGGGCGAGCCAAGCGGAGCTGGCCCGCGAGGAGGAGTTCCGGGAGTTGTTCCCGGACTGTGAGCTCGGCGCCATGCCACCGTTCGGCAATCTTTACGGCCTTCCGGTGTACGTCGACGAGTCGATCACCCAGGATAAGGAGATCGTCTTCAACGCCTGCTCCCATACGGAGGCCATACGGATGGCCTATGCGGACTATGAGCGGCTGGTCCACCCAACCCACGTGCGTTGCGGTCGCCATGTTTGAGGGAGGCGGGTGCGGCTTGCCCCCATCGCCCCGCGGCTGGAATAGGGGGTGGGAGCGCCTGCTTCCGTGTGGTGCCAGTGGGAGGTGAGGAAAGCATGGGCGAACGGATTCGCCTCGCCCACGGAAGCGGAGGACGGCTCACCCTGCGTCTCATTGAAGAGGTGTTTCGAGCTCGGTTCGGGGTCAATGAGCCTCCGGACGACAGCTTTGTAACGGATCTGCCGCACGAGCGGATCGCCGTCACGACCGATGCCCATGTGGTCGAGCCGATCTTCTTCCCGGGCGGGGATATCGGTCGCCTCGCCATCTGCGGGACGGTAAACGATCTGGCTGTGCAGGGGGCTGTCCCCCGGCTGATCACGGCCGCCTTTGTCCTGGAGGAGGGACTTTCCCTGGTTGAGCTCGATCGAATTGTGGCCTCGATGGCCCAGGCCGCGGAGACGGTGGGCGCCCGCATTGTGGCTGGTGACACCAAAGTCGTGCCGAAAGGGAAAGGCGACAAAGTCTATATCGTGACCACGGGCTTGGGGGTCGTGGAGAGCCCTTATCCTCTATCCGGTTCGAATGCGAGGCCGGGCGATGTGGTGCTGGTCAGCGGGCCGGTGGGTGAGCACGAGATGGCCATCATCGCTGCCCGTTCGGGCATCGCGCTGGATGGCGATTTTTGCTCAGACGTCGCGCCTCTATTGGATCTCGCTGCCGCCCTCTGGCGGAGCTGTGAGGTGCACGCGATGAGGGACCCTACGAGGGGAGGGCTTGCCACCACCTTGAACGAAATTTCGCGCCAGTCCCGAGTAGCGATCGAGGTGGACGAGCGAAGCGTTCCTGTTCGCCCAGAGGTCCTGGGCGCCTGCGAACTGCTGGGGTTTGATCCCCTGTACCTCGCCTGCGAGGGGCGCCTCGTGGCGGTGGTTCCCGAAAGCGAAGCCGAACGGGCTCTTACCGTGCTTCGCACTCATCCCCTGGGCAGAGAAGCGGCGGTGGTGGGCCGGGTCCTACGCGAGCCGGAAGCAAGGGTGTACTTACGTACGGGCATCGGGGGCCGCCGAATTCTGGACCTCCTTTCAGGCGAACAGCTACCGCGCATCTGCTGAGAGGAGAAGGGGCGGGGGGCCGGGCCTGTACCGGTCCAAGACTCGAAGTCTCTCCGGAGGGGGAGGCCGAAGGGGGATCAAGAGCCGGCAATTCAGGCTTCCGCATTTGACCTCCGCTGTCGCTCCTCGCGTCTATCCTTGAACGTCCACGAGCTCCGGTCCTGAGCCAAAAGGTCTAACCCTGACCCCAGGTCCTTTGCCGTCCCTCAGTCTGTCATGGACGATAGGGGAAGCACCAACTCTCGGGCCAAGACATTCGCCACGGCGCCGTGGAGAGAGGTTGCCCTATCGCGGGTTGTCGGTACGCTCTGCGGGAGAAGGCGTGCCCGTCATGCGCGCCCCACGATTCAATCCGCTTAAGTTTGCGCCGCTTCGGTCGATCATACCTGTGCAGCATTGCAAACACCCTCGTTGGGAGGGGCGATCCTCTTTCGGAACGGTGGTGGCAACCTCTCACGACCCATGCGTCGCTCAGGAGGCAATCGCATGAAGAAGGCAGCGGTTTTGTGGACGTGGGGCCTGCTCCTGGCTGTCTCACTGCGGGGTTCCGTTCTGGCGCAGGAGGCGACGCTGTTGCAGCAGTTCTTTGTGATGAAAGCCTTTGCGCCCAACTTGGAGAGGGTGGGTGTGCTGGTCAGCTCGGATCGCGGCGAAGCCTTTAAAGATAAACTTGGGCGGGCCTCCGCGGCGGTTGGGGTCAAGGCAGTGGTCACCATTGTGGGGAATCTGCACGAGCTGTCGAAAGCCTATCAGGAGCTGGTCGACGTCTATCAGGTTCGCTTCATCTGGGTTCCTTCGGACGACCCCGTGTTACGATCGGACGTGGCCCGGGAATACTTGGTGAAGAAGTCCGTGACGCAGGGCGTGGGAATCTTGGCCCCCGATAAGAGCTGGGTGATGCAGGGGGCAACGCTGTTCGTTGGCGTCGAAGGGGAGAAAGTGAAGCCGTTCTACAATAGCAAGAGTCTCCAGGCCCTCGGACTCTCCGTGCCGGAGAAGTACGCGGATGTCAGCACCGCGGCCAGCGAATAGCGCGTGCTGAAGGTCGGAAAATCGGAGAACGGCCATGGGCAGCTCAAGAACCGTCCTGAGCCTGCGAACGAAGCTCCTTCTCCTGGTGGAATCGGTCGTTATCGTCTTGGCGGTTGGCGTCAGCCTCTACTTTGCACGCCTCCAGAGAAGTCGGACCCTCGAGGAGATCGACCGCCTGGTGGAGGCTCTGGCTTCTAACCTTGCCTTTCAGGGGCGCTTCGGACTCCTTCTGGGCGACACGGAGGAACTGAACCGTGCACTCCAGTCGGTGCAGGTAGAGGACGTGGTTTACGGCGCCTACCTCGATTCGGCGGGCAATGTGGCGGCGTCCGTCGGCAATGTCCCCAGCCGTAAATGGGTTGCCCCGGAAGAGAAACTCGTGTGGGATGCCCGTGCTGTCGGCGGGGAGAAGGTTCGGGAGGCGGTAGCTCCAGTGCGTGTCCAGGTAATGGGCGCCACTAAGAAGGTAGGAGCGGCGGTTCTGGCTGTGTCCCTCCGGCACCTCCAGGAGGTGCAGGCCAGGGCCATGAAGGTCAGCCTTCTGGTGATCCTCGTGTTTAGCCTTCTGGGCTATTTGGCGACAAGTTTCCTCACCTGGCACATCGTTACGCCGCTTCGGGAGCTCCAGGAGGCCTCGTCCAGGATCGCCTCGGGGGACCGTCAGGTCACGATCGCGGTGCAACGGGCGGACGAAATCGGCAGGCTTGCGGATGCCTTCCGGCGCATGGCGGACGACATTAATCGCGCCTTTGCCGAGCTTGAGTCCCAGCGCCGGGAGGCCGAAAAGCTCCGCGAGGTAGCGGAGGAGGCGCGGCGGACGGTGGAGGCCCACAACCAGAAGCTGCAGGCGGAACTGCACGCTCTCCTCGAGACCGTGGAGCAGATGAGCAGTGGCGACCTGAGCATCCGGATCGACCTGGATACGGACGGCGAGCTTGGGCAGCTGGCGGAGAAGATCCAGATCATGGCCGGGACCCTCCATGACATTCTGGCCGAGATCCGGTCCGTATCCGAGACCCTCGTGGGCGCCGCGAACAAGATTCGAACCTCGACGGAGAACATGGCTTCCTCCGCCTCGGAGCAGACCGCGCAGGTGACGGACGTCGTCAGTAGCATGGCGGAGATTTCCGGCACCATTCGCGAGACGGCCGAGTACATTCAAAAGGTCGCCCACGAGTCGCAAAACGCCAAGGAAATTGCCCGAAAGGGCTACCAGCACGTGGAAGAAATCTATCGCGGACTGGAGGAGATAGTCAGCTCGCAGGAGGCGGTGACAGCCACGATCTCGAACCTGGTTTCCCAGGTGGCCACGATTGGCGAGATCGCCAGCGTCATCGAAGAGATTGCTGACCAGACGAACCTTCTCGCCCTCAACGCCGCGATTGAGGCGGCTCGCGCGGGCGAGCACGGCCGAGGCTTCGCGGTGGTAGCCGAAGAAGTAGGTAAGCTGGCGGAAAGGACGACTACGGCCACCCGGCAGATCGCCCAGGTCATCAAGGCGATCCAGCAACGGACCGCGGAGACCGATCAGTCCGTGGCAGCGGCAAGAAGTGTGGCCGCCCGTGTCACAGAAGCCGCCAGCGTGATGCAGAGGGCGATGCAAGAAATCGTCTCCGGAGCCGAGGTGGTGCAGGAGATGCTCTCCCACGTGGCCACAAGCTCGCAGCAGCAGTCAGCGGCGGCGGAGCAGGTGAGCCGGGGCATGGAAGCAATACGCACGGCCGCCATGGAAACGGCTACCAGCACCCACGAAATCGCCGTGGAAGCTGAAGGGCTTAGCCACCTTGCGGCGCGGCTGGACGGCCTCCTCTCCCAGTTCCGGCTGGAGGAGACCCCCACCCGCGTCACGGAGGTGAGCGCCCCACGCTGGGGTGTGCGCCAGAAGGCGAGAGAATACAGCGTAACCTAACGCGCGGTTGTGGATTTCCTAACAGCTCGATCCGAGCTCGTCAACTCCTCCCTCCCCTCACGTGCCTCGACCGGGTGGCCGCGCCGCAGGCGTGACCACCCGGGCCCATTTTGGGGCCCGTCTTCCCGGAACCGCAAGAGCCCCGAGCAGTAGCAGACGTAGGATGAGCGCGCCGATCTGACATTGGGTGCGAGGTGTGAGAAGCCCCGTATCCGCTCGAGAGTTTGGCCCAGGGACGAAGCGTCCGGTCGTTCAGGTTCATCAATGATCTATGCAAAGGCACCCGGTCCCGTCCTGCGACGAGCAGCGACCGCCCAGCTCCCGACGGCTGTATTGTTGGCCTGGCTGTACCAGGCAGGCTTCGCCCAAGCGGAGCTGTGGGTTCACTGGACGATCTGCCCGCCCCTTCCGCGGGGCCGCGACTTTGAGCTGACCGCCCAGTACGGGGAGGGGACTCGTTATT
The DNA here is from genome assembly GCA_034506315.1 of candidate division KSB1 bacterium. Taxonomy (GTDB): domain Bacteria; phylum Zhuqueibacterota; class Zhuqueibacteria; order Oleimicrobiales; family Geothermoviventaceae; genus Zestofontihabitans. Next base: position 24,547 of record JAPDPT010000052.1, read on the forward strand.
ACCTTGACCGGGACTACACGTTCTCGGGATTTCAGGAGCCGCTCGGCGGCGGTCTTCTTCTTCGCACGTTTAACGACCTCAAGTACGACAGTCTCGTGCACATTGAGGATCGTGACCGCTGGACCTGCCTTGTGTGGGTTGACCGGCCTGCGGTTGTCTACCTCCTGTGGGATTGGCGCACGCTCCATCAGGTACCTCTGTGGCTCTGGAACGCGCACTGGCAACTCACGCCGCTGAGGCAGTACACCACCGACACCGCCATGGGTTTCTTCGCCGTCCTGCGCAAGGTGATAGTACCCGGCGATACGCTCCGCCTCGGTCACCCGATGGCGGACGGCGTCCCCACGGGCTCGATGTACGTGCTGGTTTTCAAGGCGATGGTCGATGCCGGCAGGGTCCCCCGTACGTACGGGCTTGGCCCCGTTTATCCCAATCCGGCTGCTCAGAGCGCAGTTATCCCCTTCGATGTGCTTGATAGGTGCTGGGTGAGGATCCGCGCCTGGGATGTCCGTGGTCGGCCTGTAGCGCTCCTGCAGGACGGCGTGCTCGAGCCCGGGCATTACCAGTGCACCTGGCGGCTGGAGGGCCCTGGCGGGTTGGCTATCCCCTGTGGGGTCTACCTCGTTCGCATGGACGCGGGTCCCTTCTGGAGCGGGATTACGCGGCTGGTGGTAGCAAGATAAAGGGACGGCCTCCGCCTTTGTGGCCGGGAGCAGGATTTGCCTCGGCGCGCCGCTTTTCTACGCTTGTCGCTCCGGCGTTTACCTCTCCTTCTTCCTGCGCTCGGAGTATTGCAGATATTCCTCGCGCGTAGCGATACCCACGTACCCGCGGTAAATTCCCCCGTACTTGCCGATGTCGAAGACGCGCACAGCGATGACGTTTTCGCGGCCGGGCCTAACCACGAAAGGCGGGATGAAGTAGGCGCGCTCTTCGTCCTTTTTCCCTTCTGGGCTCTGTTCTCCGCGGGGAAAGCGCCCCGTGTGCCCAATGAGCCTGCCGTTGAAGTAGGTCTCGTCCGCGTCGTTCACGTAGCCCAGCACGAGGATTAGCTTGGAGGCGGCCAGGTCTTTCGGGATGACCACGGTCTTGCGGTACCAGGCGTAACCGTCGAGGTCCGGATAGCCTTCTTTCTCCCAGTAGGATGGAACGCGGATTTCATCCCAGCGGGTGTCATCCAGGCCTGGGCGAGCCCAACAGGTGTCGTCGCCCGGCCGGAAACGCCAGGTCCCCGAGAGGTCGATGGCGAGCTTCAACAGGTCGACCCGCGAGTAGATCCCGATGGGCCCTTGGGTGATACCGCCCTTGCCGCCCGCATCGAAGACGCGGACAGCGATCACATTTTCCTTGCCAAAGCGGATAATGCTCTCGGGCAGGGGATAGATGCGTTCCTGATCCCACGCTGTCTGGTAGTTGGGAGGGAAGGAGCCGAGTCCCCCGATGCGGTGTCCGTTGAAGAAGGTTTCGTCCACGTCGTCCACGCGCCCGAGACGGAGGTAGAGAGGCCGGCCGGCGAGCCTCGCCGGAATCCGCACGCGGATTCGGTACCACGCCAAACCGTCGTATCCCGGGAAGCCTTCGTCTTCCCACTCTTCGGGCACCTCAATTGTCTCCCAGTGCGAGTCGTCGAAATCCGGGTCCCGGTAGGCTGGATTGTCCCCGATCTCGAGCTTCCAGTGGCCCGCCAGGTCCATCTCCCGTCGAAGGTCCTGGGCTGCTGTCGGCCAGGCCGCAAGGACGATTAGCCCCAGCACGA
>JAPDPT010000053.1 GCA_034506315.1 candidate division KSB1 bacterium
GGGAGAAGCTCTGAACCGAAGCCCCGGTAAACGGCGGCCGTAACTATAACGGTCCTAAGGTAGCGAAATTCCTTGTCGGGTAAGTTCCGACCTGCACGAATGGTGTAACGACTTGGGCACTGTCTCGACCAGGAGCCCGGCGAAATTGTAGCACCGGTGAAGATGCCGGTTACCCGCGACGGGACGGAAAGACCCCGTGAACCTTTACTGCAGCCTAGTACTGGGTTCTGGTATTGCATGTAGAGGATAGGTGGGAGGCTGAGAAGTGCCGACGCCAGTCGGCATGGAGCCGCCGGTGGAATACCACCCTTGCATTATCGGAATCCTAACCCAGGGCCGTGAATCCGGTCCGGGGACCCTGCTAGGTGGGCAGTTTGACTGGGGCGGTCGCCTCCTAAAAGGTAACGGAGGCGCCCAAAGGTTCCCTCAGCGCGGTCGGTAATCGCGCGTAGAGTGCAAAGGCATAAGGGAGCCTGACTGTGAGGCACACAGGCCGAGCAGGCGCGAAAGCGGGGCTTAGTGATCCGGCGGTAGCGCGTGGAAGCGCCGTCGCTCAACGGATAAAAGGTACTCCGGGGATAACAGGCTGATCGGGCCCAAGAGTTCACATCGACGGCCCGGTTTGGCACCTCGATGTCGGCTCATCGCATCCTGGGGCTGGAGAAGGTCCCAAGGGTTGGGCTGTTCGCCCATTAAAGCGGTACGTGAGCTGGGTTTAGAACGTCGTGAGACAGTTCGGTCCCTATCTGTCGCGGGCGTAGGAGGTTTGAGGGAGGCTGCCCTTAGTACGAGAGGACCAGGGTGGACGGACCTCTAGTGTTCCAGCTGTCTCGCCAGAGGCACCGCTGGGTAGCTATGTCCGGTGGGGATAAGCGCTGAAAGCATCTAAGCGCGAAGCCCTTCCCAAGATAAGACCTCCCTGCCGCGCAAGCGGCACTGAAGGCCCCTCGGAGATGACGAGGTTGATAGGCCGCAGGTGTAAGTCCCGTAAGGGATTCAGCCGAGCGGTACTAATCGGCCGTGCGTCTTAACCAAACATTTTTGCTCGCAGCAGACGGTCAGTAGCTCGAAGGCCGCGAGCCACCGAACCCGAGCGAACGAAGATGCTACTCCTTCCGAAGTGTAGCGCGTGTGAAAGCGTTCCGCCCTCAGGTGGATCGCGATAGATTTCCCGGCGACCATAGCGGAGGGGAAACACCCGATCCCATTCCGAACTCGGAAGTTAAGCCCTCCAGCGCCGATGGTACTGGGCTGGCGACGGCCCGGGAGAGTAGGTCGTTGCCGGGAAGCTCTGTAAGGGAGAGGTTCCCAAAAAGGAGCCTCTCCCTTTCTTGTTTCTATAGACCAAGAGCAAGAAGGATCACCCCCCACTTTCACCCCGTGGCGCATTGGCCTGTCCAGACAGCTTGACCCGCCTTGCGCCACAGCCCCGCGTTGGGGGCTCCAGAGCGGCTGCGGGAGAGCCGCTACCCCCTCGGACACCTCTTGAGATCTCCCATTCAGTATCCGCCTGGGAAAACTGCTCAACCCCGGAAGTAGAGGTACATCGCAACGATGGCCAGCAGGACCACCGCCGAGCTAAGGATATCCCCGACGGTGCGGCTCGCACGCGACCGGGCGCGATGTTCCTCCGAAAGCGTGCCGTAGGTCAGACCGGAGATCCGCTTGTAGTCCGGCTCCTCCGTGAAGTAGCTCACCAGGATCATCACGGCCACGCTGACGACAAAGATCAGGAGGCTGTAGTACTGGAAGTAGATGTTGTTCACGATCCACAGGAACGAGCCCTCCGGATAAGAGAAGCCCTCGATCATCTTCACGGGCGTGTCGACGATCAGGCGGAAGACGCCGAGGAGAAAACCCACACCTAACGCCGCCAGACAGCCCTTACTGTTGAGGCGCTTCATGAACACGCCGAAGAAGAAGACGACGAAGATCGGGGGAGCCAGATAGGCCTGGACGCCTTGCAGGTAATCGTAGAGACCCTTCCCGCCGCGAATGACCGGGATCCAGGCCAATCCGATCACAACCATGGCCGTGGTAGCGATTCTCCCCATCCACACTAGGTGCCGCTCCGACACGTTCGGCCGCAGGCGGGAGTAGAAATCCATGGTGAACAGGGTGGAGGAGGCGTTGAATACCCCAGCGAGAGAACTCATCAGGGCGGCCAGCAGTCCAGCGACCACCATGCCCCGGACCCCCACCGGCAAGACGTGAGCTACCAGCAGCGGGAAGGCCTTCTGTGCACTGGCTCGGACGATCTGGCCCTGGGCGTCCAGGAGCTCTTGCTGGATCGCCAGCACCTTGCCGCTCTTGGCTAGGGCGAAAGCGATGATACCGGGGATGATAAATAGCCAGACCGGCGTCAACTTGAAGAAGGCCGCAGCGATGGCCCCTCGCCGTGCTTCCTGCTCGTTTGGGGCCCCGAGGGTTCGCTGCACAATGTACTGGTCGGTGCACCAATACCAGAGGCCGATGATCGGCGCGCAGAAGAGCATTCCGACCCAGGGGTAGTTATCATTGAAATACCAGGCCATACGGGTAGCTTCTTTCACCGGAGCCCAGGTGCCCTCGACCCCTGGCGGAACAAGGGGCTTCCACAGGTTGAACATCTCGGAGCCGGCCAGGGCCCGGAGCTCGCTCCACCCGCCTAGGGCTCTGAGGCCGAATACCGTGGCGAGCAGGGAGCCCAGGATAAGGATGATCGTCTGCACGGCCTCTGTGTACGCGACGGCCCGCAGGCCCCCAAGCACCGTGTACACACCAGTGAACAGAATCACCAGGATTGACCCGACCCAGAAGCTGTCCATGCCCAGGAAATTTACCTCGGGCAGGAGCACGCTGAACACAAGTCCCCCCGCGTAGATCCCGACAGCGATTTTCGTCAGAACGTAGGCGACAAGGGAAATGGCAGACAGCAGGGTGCGGGCCGAAGGCGAAAAGCGCTTCTCGAGGAACTCGGGCATGGTGAACACGCGAGACCTTATGTAAAAGGGCACCATCACCCAGGCCAGGACCAGAAGACACCAGGCGTGCAGCTCGTAGTGGGCCATGGCGACGCCGTCCGTGGCCCCGGAGCCAGCCAGTCCCACCAGATGCTCAGATCCGATATTGGAGGCGAAGATGGAGGCCCCCACGATAAACCATCCCAAGTGCCGGCCAGCCAGGAAGTAATCGTCGGCCGTCTCCTGACGGCGACGCATCACCCACCAGGCAATCCCCAGGAGCAGGGCGAAATACCCGACGATGATCAGCCAGTCGATCCATTGCAGGACTTGCATCTCCGCTTCTCCTTTCCGGGTTACAGAGACAGAATCTCTCGGCGCAATTTGAACGGATCTTCCGCCTGCAGTCCTCGGATACGCGCGCTCACCGCGTGAAAGAGGGCCTTTTGTTTCCGGTACACCTCGCGGAATTCAGGTCGAGGCCTCTTGCGACGGCTCTCATCAAACTTCAGGAACGGCTGGACCACTTCCCGGATGGGCATCGGTTGTCCGTTGCTCTTATGCCACACCCAGGCGGCGTGCAGGGCGGCTCCCAGGGCAGCCCCCTCGCCTTCAACCGGGACAGTCTCGGCTTCAAAAATATCCGCGATCATCTGACACCAGGCGTGCGAGCGTGTCAGTCCCCCGGTGAGGCGTATCTCCTTTGTCTTCACCGGCATCTTCTGAAAGCCGTCCACCATGTTCAGCACATGTCCCTCCAGAACGGCTCGCGCCAGATATTCGGGCGTAAAATCATCCAACCCAAATCCAAAGTAGATCGCCGTCGCCCAGGGGAGGTCCGGAGTGCGTTCCCCCATGTACCACGGTACCAGGAGACGTCCCCCATTGCCGGGCGGGGTCTTCTCCACCAACTTCGTGAATTCCTCATGGGTCAGGCCGTAAACGCGCAGGAGTTCATTGTAGCCGTTCGCCATGTTGGACACACAGAGGAGAGGGAGATACTTACCGGTGCTGTCGCAGAAGAGGGCAATTTCTCCGGTGGGGTCGACGTACGGTTCGTGGAGCACGGTATAGGCGGTGCCGCTTGTCCCAAGGCTAATGGTGACGATCCCCGGCTCCACGTTCCCCGTGGCCACGGCGCCGTACATGTTGTCGCCCGAGCCGGCGTCGATCAGACAATCGGGCGAAAAACCGAAGCGCTGCACCAGCTGGGGCGAAATCTTCCCGATCGGCTCGTCCGAAGGTTTCACCGGCGGCAGCTTCTCCCAGAGGTCGGGTGCAATGGCCTCGACCACCTTCTTCGACCATTGTCGCGTCCTGGGATTCCACAAAGCCATACCGGAGACATCCCCCGGCTCCATCACCTTTACCCCCCCTGTCAGATACCAGTTGATGTAGTTGTGCACCAGGAACAGCGTCTTGCTCTTCCGGTAGTTCTCGGGCTCGTGGCGGACCATGTGGAAGATCTTGGCGGCCGTGTAGCCCGGGCGCTGGCTGTTTCCGACCTCTTCGAGCATGGCCTGCAAACCGCCTACCTTTTCGGTCAGGATCTGGCACTCCTCGGCCGTAGAGTAGTCGTTCCACAGCTTGCTCGTCGGCCGGGCCAGCTGGTCATTCTCGTCCAGAGCAACCAGGCCATGTTGCTGTCCCGAAACCGACATGCAGCGCACCTGGTGGAGGGGGACGCCAGCTTGCCTTGCCCTTTCGAAAACGCCGTCCACCGCCTCCAACCACATGCGAGGATCCGCTTCCGAGACTCCTTCGGGCTGTCCCTGGATCACTCCGTCCTTGGTGCCGTAGTGGGGTAGATCCTGGTCGTAGTTTACTGCCGTGACGTAGGTAACCTCCTTCTGGTCGAAGTCAATGACCACGAGCTTGCAGCTTTGGGTGGACACATCGAGTCCCGCGAAGAGCTTACTCATGGCACACTACCTCCCTGAATGGTTATCGCCTTCTGGTCTGGGGCTTGTCCTTCGTTGCCAGCGGGCAGGGGGACATTTCCCTGAGGGCTTGAAGCGTAGAGGGGAAGGCCGGGCCTTACGTTGCGCTCCATCTGACCCCGTGAGGTGGACCCGAGAGCCATTGCTCGCTCGGCTTGTCTCGCCTTTCGAAAAGCAGCGATAGTTAGGCGGGCCAGACACAAAAGAACTTCGTGAGGTCGTGCCAACTGCCGCAGAAAGATAAACAACTCTCGCAGATTCAGTCAAGAAGCGAGAAGTCCGCTCCCGGCCTCGCCTGAAGAAAGGACAGCGGCGCCTACGCGATCGGAATCCTCGACTTGTTCCGGTACCGCGATCCGTACGCACTCCGCCGCTTTCCGAGCTATTGTACAGGGAGCGCGCCATGAATCCGTCGCATTAAGATAGGCAACCTGAACCCCCTGGGATCCTGCGCAGATGTGCAAACAGTCGCCAGGTCGTACCAGAGGAGGATCAGAGGCCCAGGCTTTCGCTCCTGTCGGCTTCAGATCTGCCGAGCCGGTTCACCGTACAGTCTTCCGCGGAGGGTTCTTGCGGCTCAGGTGCGAGCTGGCCAGTCGGAGAGACAGGCCCGCAGGTTCGGTACCGGGTCGGCGCGTAGTGGCCTTGGCCCATAATAGGCAGAAGAAAGCTACGGCCTACCCTTGCGGCTGGAGTCACGCGAAAAGGCCCTCGAAATCCCGACGGAGGTCGAGGGGATCGCTGCCGAGGTTCCGCTGGCGCCTGGTCGGGAAAGCGGGTGCGGGACGGCAGACTATTCCCTAACAGCCCTGCGGAACGCATCTTCCCCGCTGAGAAAGACGGCCAGGCGAAGCACATGAAAAGGGGTGCACCAGACTGAATCTGGATGAGGGGCGGCCCACTGCCGTGTGAAGGTTCCTCCCCTCGATTTGTCTTGAGCCATATGCCCTGGGGCCTCGCCCATTCGGGTCGCGGATCTTGAGGCGATTCCGGGCGAAACTTCGCGGCAGCGATGGGTAAACTTCGGGTAACTCGGGCAAGGCGATCTGCGGCGTTCCTCTCACCCCCGCCTCGCCGAACGGAACGTGGTCCGCCGGGGTTCGACGCTCATTGCCCTCTGCGCCTATCTTCGCTGGAGACGCTTACAGCTCCGGCGGTACTTCGATCCCTCGGCGTTCCAGGAGGGTGCCCTCCATCACGTACAGATTGGTGAGGGCGCTGAGGTAGTCGACGATGGCGCGGACCTCCGCCAGCTGGCTGCTGACCAGGTCCCGCTGCACCTGTAGCACCAGAAGGTTGGTCGACTTGCCGACGCGGAATTTTTCCACCTCCGCTTGAAGATTCTTTTCCTGCAGGGCGCGCGCCTCCTGCGAGGCGTGTATCTGTTGCCGTGTGCGCTGCACCTCGATGTAGGCGCTGCGGACGTCCTTCTCGACGAGCCTCTCCATGTTGGCCAGGGCGAGTTCGAGCTGTTCGCGCGTCTTCAGGGCGCGCGAGTACTGGGCTCTGGCCCTGAGGTCGATCACCGGCATCTCGAAGGAAACGCCTGTGGTCAGCACGTAGAAGGGGCTGCTCGGGTCTGGTGTTGCTTCCTTGAATGCCCGGGAGTAGGACGTCCTGCCCATTGTGATCAGCAGGTCCAGGCGAGGCAGGAGGCCGTTGCGTGTGCGCGCCACTTCCAACTTGCCCTGCTGTAGGGCCAGGCGTGCCTGGGCCAGGTCAGGTCGATGGCGCTTGGCCAGTTCCAAGTGCACTTCGAGGGGCTCAAGGGAATCGGCCCGGAGGGAAGGCGGATCGATGGGCAGAGGGACAATCTGCCAGTTTGCTTCCTCAGGGTTCAACACGTAGAGAAGGTTGAGGCGGGCCTGCTCGTAGGCACTCTCTGCGTTGATCAGATCGCTGCGCCTTCGCGCCACCTCGGCCCGCACAGAGGCCAGCTCCAGCTCCGAAAGCTTGCCCACTGCCACGCGTTCCTGCGACTCGGCGAGCTGCCGCTCCGCCAGATCGAGCGACTGCTTGCGGATTTCCAGTTCCCTCTGGGCCAGGTAGACCCCCCAGTAACTGGCCTCAACATCCTGCACCAGCCGCTCCGCCAGGGCTTTGAGCTCGTAGCGTGAGATTTCGAGGTCGAGCCGAGCTCTGCGGAGGGAAGCCAGGGTTGCGCAAAAGCCGAAGCCGCGCAGCAGAGGCTGGGTGACCGTGAACCCGATGCTGCCGGCGTACTGGGGAAGATAAATGTTGGTGGTCGTTCCCGACATCGAGGCCTCGAAGCTCACAAGCGTGCCCGTGGGGAGGGAGGTCGCCAGAGCTGCGTTATAGCCGGTGCGGCGAGTTGTCATTTCGAAGGGCTGGGGTCGCGTGCCCAGGAATCGCTGAACGAAGCTTTTTTCCCGGCTGTACGAGGCAGTGAGGGAGGGCTCGAACGCGGCCATCTGTTCTGCCACGCTCGTCCTGAGGATGGAGGGCCTGTAGCGCTGGATGGTGAATTCCGGGTTACGCTCCAAAGCGGTCAGGATGGCCTCCTGCAGGGTGAGACGAAGGGTATCGCCATCGCCGGCGGCCGCCGGGCAAGCGGAAAGGGCGAAAAGGACCGCGCTTCCGATAAGCAGCGCCCATCGCCTCATCGTGCCTCCCTCGCCAAATTGAGACGCACACCGAACCTGCGCACCAGCTCCTGAAGATCGGCAAAGGCCTCGCTCCAGGCAGCCCTCTCTTCGAAAAGGGAGTACACCACGGGTACCAGGACAAGAGTGACGAGGGTCGAGCTTGCCAATCCGCCGATTACCACCCGCGCCAGGGGGGCTTGCGCTTCTCCCCCCTCCCCGAGGCCCAGGGACAAAGGCAGCAGTCCCAGGATCGTCGTCAAAGCGGTCATTAGGATCGGACGGAGTCGGCGGGACCCGGCCACGCGGATCGCCTCCCTGAGCTCGTAGCCGTGGAGGCGCCGCAACTGATTCGTGTAGTCCACAAGCAGGATGGCATTGTTCACCACGATCCCTGCCAGCATGATGCAGCCGATGAAGGCCTGCATGGTGAAGATCGTGCCGGTCAGGAGGAGCGACAAGGTAACTCCAATGAGCGCCATGGGAATGGAGAAGAGAACGACGAACGGGTCGCGCAGTGATTCAAACTGGCCGGCCATGACCATATAGATCAGAAGGAGAGCCAGAACAAAGCCCACCATGAGCTCGCGGAAGGCCCTCTGCTGCTCTTCGTATTCTTCGCCGAACTGAATCGCGAAATCCCGGGGTACTGGGATGTTCCGGAGCTCTTTTCGGATGTCCCGAACCACGGACCCCATGTCGCGCCCGGTAAAGTTGGCTGAGATCGTGACCACCCGCTCCTGATCCTTTCGCTCGATGCGAACGGGGCCGGTACGGGGAACCGATTGAACCACGTTGCGCAACACCACAGGCTGGCCGCGGCTATTCACCACGGTCAAATCCATGAGGTCGGAGATGTCCTTGCGATCTTCCTCACTGAGCCGAACGAGGATCCGGTACTCCTTCCCGGCTTCCCGATAGTACGAGGCATACGTTCCACCCAGAGCCGTCTGGAGGGCCTCTCCAATGGCGGAGACGGACAATCCGAGATCGGCGGCCTTGGCTCGGTCAATGCGGATGATCTCCTCGGGACTTCCCTCCTCGCGACTGATCTGCGTGTCGGTGATCCCCTTCACTCGGGAGATAGCCTGACGGACTTCCTGCGCCAGGCGCCGGGAGGTCTCCAGGTCGTAGCCCCTTACGTCCACGCTGATCTGGTCCCCCTGCGTTGTACCCATGCGGAGGAGGAAAAGACCCTGACCGGCGCGCGTGCGAATGGTCACGCCCGGCAACCCCGCCAGCTCCCGCCGCAGATCGTTAGCCACCTGCTCGCTGCTTCGCTTGCGCTGGCTCTTGGGGACCAGGGTGACGCGAATCTCCCCGGTATGCCCGCCTGCACTGCGAAATCCTCCCCCGCCCACCGAGGTGAACATGGCCGTCATTTCCGGGACGCGTTCCTGAACGATTTTCTCGACGGCGAGCGCCATCTGGTTAACCACTTCGGGGCGTGTGCCCACGGCCGCCTCGAGGGTAACGCGTACCTCGCTTTCGTCGGCCTGGGGCATAAGTTGAACGCCGATCAGTCGGACCAGTCCAAGCGAGAGGACGAAAAGCCCTGCGGCCGCTACGATGACCGTTCGGCGGTGGGCAAGGGCCCAACCGAGGAGCCGGCCATAGCCCGCCTCGATGTTCTTGAAACTGGCCTCGCTTCGGGCGTACAAGCGGCGGAGGAGAGTCGAGCGATGGGACTCGGAGGCAACGGTACGGAGCAGCTTGGTGCTCAGCATCGGCACAAGCGTGAGCGCGACGACCAGTGAGCACAGAAGGGCGAAGCTCACCACATAGGCCATTTGCCGGAACATCAGCCCCGAAACGCCGCGGATAAACACCACAGGCAGGAAGACCACTACGGTGGTCAGGGTGCTCGCGATGATGGCGGAGGACACCTCGTCGACGCCCACCCGGGCACTTTCGTAGATCGAAGATCCGGACTCACGATGGCGGTAAATGTTTTCGAGCACCACAATGGCGCTGTCCACCATCATCCCGATGCCCAGGGCCAGAGCGCCGAAGGTCATGATGTTCAGCGTGAGGCCGGCGAGGTACATCAGGGCAAAAGTAGCCACCACCGAGATGGGGATCGCGGTGGCGATCACTGCAGTGGAGGAGATGTTACGCAAGAAAATGAGAAGTACCAGGATGGCCAGCAACGCGCCGAGAAAAGCGGAGTTTCCGAGGTTGTTAATAGACTGCTGAATGTAGCGCGACTGATCGATGATCGGTACCATTGTGAGCTGCGGGAAGTCGCGCCGCAACCGTTCCAGCTCAGCCAGGACTTGCTTGGCCACCGCCACCGTGTTCGAGCCGGATTGTTTGAAAATGGCCACACGCAGTCCTGGTTTGCCATTTACCCGAATGAACTGGCGAACCTCCTGCCACGAGTCTTCCACAGTAGCGACGTCGCCGACGGTTACGATGGCGCCGTTTCGAACTGCCACCGCGGTGTTGCGGATTTCGTCCAGCGAGGTGAATTCCCCCGCCGTCCGGACCAGCACCTCAAGATTGCCCCGCTCGTAGAGGCCCGCCGGGATGTTGCGGTTCTCGCGCTGGAGCGCCAAGAGCACGGTGCTCGGCGAGAGATTGAGAGCCTTCAGCTTGTCCGCTTTCAAATTCACGTGGATTTCGCGGACCAGACCCCCCGACACGTCGGCCGCAGCCACTCCCGGTACTCTTTCCAGCCGGTACTTGATCTGGTCCTCCACCAGACGGCGGGTGTCGAGCGGGTTCAGGTCGCTGGACACCCCAATGATCATGATGGGGAAGGCGGAAACGTCGAACTTGCGGATCATCGGGCGGTTCACGTCCTCGGGGAGGCGCGGCAAGACCCGGTCGATGCGGTCCCGTATGTCGTTGGCTGCGGCATCCAGATCGGTGCCCCAGTTGAACAGCACGCGCACTACGCTCTGGCCCTCGGTGGAGGTGGAGCTGACCTGTTGGACGCCCTGAACAGCCGCCAGAGCCTCCTCAATGGGCCGCGTGACCAACTCCTCCATTTCTTCGGGGGCCACATTGCCGTAGGTCGTGATGACGGAGATCGTCGGGTAGTTGATCTCCGGCATGAGGTCGATGGAAAGGCGCGAGAAAGAGATCAGGCCCACCGTGATGATGGCCAGGAAGACCATCGAGGTGAGGATGGGCCGGGAAATGGCCGTGTGGGAGATCCGCATGGTTCCCCTCCTGGTGGCCTACCGACGACCGCCGCGGGGACCGGCCCCGGGCGAGGCCGCCGCGCTGTGAGGCAACAACACGGGACTGCCGTCGCTCAGGAGGTGGTGGCCGACCGTGACGACAACCTTAGGTAAGGGCGGCGACACCACCTCCGTCCATTCCCGTGTGGCAATGCCCGTGACGATGGGCACGAAGCGGGCTATCCTATTGTTCGCATCCACGACGAAGACCCCCTGCTCGCCGTCTCGTGTGGTCAGCGCGCCGGTGGGAATCAGCTGTGCGCGCTCCCTCTTGTCCAGGACCACCTCTACGCGCGCGAACATCCCCGGCTTCAAGACTAAGGAGTCGTTCGGTACCTCCACCTCCATTTCCGCCATCCGGGACTCCTCGCGGACCACCGGGGCCAGGCGGCTCACCACGCCGGCAAAAGTCCGTCCGGGGAAGGCGTCCACGCTGATCGAAGCCGGCTGCCCCGGTCGGATTCTCCCGTAGTCGCGCTCGGGAACGCTGGTTCGCACGATCACCTTTTCGATCCCGACCACGGAGATCACCGGAGAATTGGCCGCGAGGAGGGCCCCCTCGTCCACAAAGCGCTCGCCGGTGAAGCCGGGAGCGGGGGCGGTCAGCAGGGTGTACTCGAGGCGGATTTGGGCCGATCTCAGAGCGGCTTCCCTTTGCTCAACCTGCGCCTGCGCGAGCTTCAGACGCGACTGTTGCGCCTCGTAATTGGTGGTGGCTGCGTCCAGCTCGGCAGGGGAGGCGATCCCCTTCTCTTTGAGCAGCTGCACGCGCTCCAGCTCTTGTTTGGCCAGGGCGTACTGGCTTTGAGCTTCGGCCAGGGCCGCCAAGGCGATCTTGAGGTTAGCTTCGGCTTCTCGCACAGCCTGCTGGTATTCGGCATCGTCCAGACGGGCGACAACCTCATTCTTGCGCACCGGATCGCCGATCCGCTTGCGAATCTCGATGACTCGCCCGCTCACCTTCGGCGCGACGATGTACTGATACGCAGGGTAGATCGTCCCGACAAATTGCCGCACCTCAGCAATGGGGCCGAACCGGACGCTATCGACTTCTACGGCCACTGGGGGGCGCTGCCCGCGCGGTGGCTCCGAGCTACCCTTGCGAACCAGCTGCACTACCCGGACCAGGACCAGAACCCCCACAGCCGCCGCAACGATGGACGCAATCCGTCTTTTCCTCATCTGTCCTGCTTCCGTTTCCTTTCTTTCCCGAGAACTGAGCCGGGGGCCGGACATCGGAAAGGCCGCTCGGGGAGCAAGCCTCTTCCCCCGCGGCCCACAGTGTTCGCTCTCCTCCCTCCACCTCGATGCGCTGACTCTCGACCATCGGGAGCGTCCCCCATCCACCCGAACCGGCGGACAAAGCTCCGCCTCCCCCTTTGGGCATTAATACAACTTCACCGGCCAAAACCTTCGGTTTCCGGCACAGACCGCAGCTGCGGTCTTGTCCCACTTCCGTAGAACCGCCGCCTCCCCGCTCGAGCGCCCTTTGTCGCCCCCACCCATCCTTCCACAAGGCCGTGTCCCCTCGTCCGTGGCCAGTCCCGTCCCCCCAGGGGGAGGCACACCCTCCCCCCAGAAGCCCAGGCGCCTGGCTCCCTGCGTAGCCTGCTGTGAACCTCGCGCCCGGTGAGTGCTCTTATTTGGACTCGTCGGGTGGAGGCGGTACACTGACCTTTCGGGGCGTATTCTTGTGCAACTCCTCCAGCAGCACCTCTACGGCCTTTTCCAGCGTCGGATCGTGACCCCTGGCTACCAAGTCAGGTCGGTCCACGACTTCGATGTCGGGAGCTACGCCGATGTTCTCGACGTCCCACATCCCTTCGGTGGTCAGGAAGCGGAAGGTGGGAACGCTGATCGAACCTCCGTCGACAAAGCCTGGATTACCGGAAAGCCCAATCAGTCCTCCCCAGGTCCGCGTGCCGATGAGCTTGCCCAGGCCTCGTTTTCGGAAATAATAGGGGAAGGCGTCCCCTCCTGAGCTGGAGTAGCCATTGATCAGGCACACCTTCGGGCCCTGATGGGACACGGCGGGTGTCTGCCACGGCTCAAGACCGCGAACCACCCAGTAGTTGAGCAGGGGCCGGTCAAGTAGCTCGATCATCCGGTCAGGGATGAAGCCGCCGCCGTTGTAGCGCACATCGATGATCAGGGCCTCCTTGGTGAACTGTGCGTAGAAATGCTTGAACAGCTCGCGGTTGCCTTCTGTGGAGGTATTCGGGAGGTGGATGTAACCGATCCTGCCGCCCGAGAGGCTGTCGACGATGTGCATCCGCGAGCGCACCCAGTCCAGGTAGCGCAGATTGGTCTCCTTCTTGATCGCCCGTACCTTGACCTCTCGTGCCCCCTCGGGAGTCGGCTTGGCATTCACGAGGAGCGTGACCACGTGTCCGGCCTTGTTCTCCAGGTACTTGTACGGGTTTTCGTTGGTGCGGACGATCTGGCCGTCAATGGCAATGAGGTACTCGCCCTCTTTCACGTGGACGCCCGGGTCACGGAGGGGACAGCGAAAGTCTTCGTGCCAGTTTTCGCCCGGGAAGATCTTGGCGATGCGAAAATAGCCCGAGGGATCGGGGGCCAGCTCCGCCCCCAGAAGTCCGTTGTCGACGCGCTTCACCCGCGGGTGATCTCCCCAGTTCACGTAGACGTGCCCGGCATTTAGCTCGCCACCCATCTCACCGAGGAGGAAATCCAGGTCCGCGCGGTGTGCGACGTGGGGAACCAGCTGCCCGTACTTTTCCCTCATCGCTGGCCAGTCGACGCCGTGCATATTCGGATCGTAGAACCAGTCGCGCAAGATGCGCCATCCATCCTGGAAGATCTGGTTCCACTCGGCGCGCGGGTCGATCTTCATCACCAGGTCATCGAGTTTCAGCAAGCCCTGATCGGCTTTCTGATTGGCTTTGGCCTCCACAATGCCGAAATCCTTGCCCTTGCGGAAGAGGATCTTCTTGCCGTCGCGCGAGAGGTCGTAGCCACTGATGCCCTCCAGGACGGTCTCTTCCTTCTCCTCCTCGATGTTGAACCTCTTGAGGGTCGTGCGGCCTTCCTCGTCGCGGTACAGGTAATAGACCATTTTCTCTGCGGCCCGCGGATCGCTGTATCGGCCCGGCGTGATCGGCAGTGCTACTGCACGGTCCTCGAACCCTTGGACGTCGATCCTGACCAAGGGCGGTGCCGCGGATTTCTCTGCGGGTTTGCCCTTTTTCTCCGGGGAGGCCTCTTCTGTTTGGCTGGGTGGCTTCTCTTCGTCACTCTTCGGAACGAAGAGGGGCTTTCCGTCGCGCGCAAGCGGGGCCGCGTACACGCGGGTCGGTCGTGTGTAGACGTAGTTGAACTCCCACGAGCTGAAGGTGAGGTTGTAGTCGCGGTCGGAGAGGAAGTAAAGGTACTGGCCTTGGGGGTCGAAAGCTGGGCCGTAACTGCTCCGGGCCGAGTCGGTGAGGGGATAGCGTCGGTCTCGATCGAGCGAATAGACCCAGATCACGTTGTTCCGGTTGGGGGCGGCCTTAACGTAGGCGAGCCAGCGGCCGTCGGGGGCCCAGCAGTAGTCGGAGATGTCGCGGTAGCGGCCGCGGTCCACCTCGCGGATCTTCCCGGTCTCCAGCTCCAGGATGCGGAGCCGGTGCGCCTTGTCAGCGAAGGCCAGTCTCTTGCTGTCAGGTGACCAGACCGGCGCGAACCGCCACACGTCGCCGTCGTGGGTCAGGCGCCGCTCCTCTCCGGAGCCATCCTGGCGCTTCACGTAGATCTCGTATTCGCCCGAGCGGTCGCTGACGTAGGCGATCCATTGCCCGTCCGGACTCCAGGCGGGGTAGAGTTCGCGGATTCCCTGGGAGCGAGTAAGGTTCCGGATTTCTCCGTGCTCGGCGGGGACGGTGAAGATGTCGCCCCGAGCTGAGAAGAGCGCCCTGGCGCCGCTTGGAGAAAGGGCAAAGTCCTCGATAAAGTCGCGCACGTTCTTCAGGTAGGGTCGCGTGTACGGTAAATCACTGATGATCTGAACCGGGATTCGATAGCTCTGTTCCGTCTTGGGATCGAACCGGTAGAGATAACCTCCGCACTCGTACACGATCTGATCCGGCCCGGCGCTCGGCCAGAGGACGTCGTAGTCGGTGTGGTGGGTGACCTTTCGGATCTGCCGCGTCTCGAGGTCGTAGGCGTACAAATTCAGCGTGTGTTCCCGATCCGAGGTGAAGTAGATGGTGTTCCCCACCCACACCGGCAGGTTGTCGGTGCCGGGGTAATCGGTCAGACGTTCGGCCGTATTGTTCTCGAGGTCGTAGATCCAGACGTCCTGGGCCCGTCCACCGCGATATCGCTTCCAGGTACGCCACTCCCGCTCGATGGGGGTGTACACGATCTTCTTGCCGTCGGGGGAGAACATTCCTGTGCCTCCCTCCGGGATGGGAAGGGCTTCCTCCAATCCGCCGTCGACGGGGACCGTGTAGTAGCGGCCCATCCGCTCGCTCCAGGGCAGGCGGTTCGCGCGGAAGAGGACCCGCTTGCCGTCCGGGGTCCAGTCGAGCACTTGGTAGTCGAATCCTCCCCGCGGTGGAAGCTCACCTACGTCGTTGTAGTAGGTCAGCTGCCGGAGTTCCTTGCCGTCCACGCTGATCACGAAGACCTGGCGATTTCCCCCGTACTCGCCGGAGAAGGCGATCCATTTGCCGTCCGGTGAGAACTTCGGGAATAGCTCCATCCCCTCGTGGGAGGTAAGGCGGGTGGCAAGACCTCCCTCGGCGCTTACGATCCAGATATCCCCAGCGTACACGAAAGCCACCCGGTCCTTGTGGATATCGGGAAAGCGCAGCAGACGCGCTTCCTCGGCACCGGCCCAAACGCCGACGCACAGCACAGCGAGCCCAACGATCACCTTTCGCACCATGTCGGACTCCTCACGCTCAATCCATCGACCAGCCCAGTGTGACATTACGGCTGACTTTCCGTTTGCCAGCGGAGAAAGCAGTAGAACGACAGAACGAAACCGATCTCGAAAGCGGCATAGGAGGCGGCGGAGTAGCGATCCAACCGCCGCGTCCGGTCGTACAGCGTCCTCATCCGGTGGAGCGAACCGGCATGCGTGTATTCGGAATAGGTTTGGTTGGCTTCGTTACGGAGCTCCACGGCCAGGATCCCCGCCGAGAGCGTGAGGAGGCTTGCCGCCAAGGTCCTCTTCTTCCAGAGCTGTGCCGTTCGAGGGACCACGAGGGGGATTGCCCTGGAGGACGAATCCGGAATCAGCTGGGCGCGGACCCGACCCGCCTGGTAGCTCTCAAGGCGGACCATGAGTTCCTGGTAGCCTGGCTTGCGAAAGAGGAGGTGCTTTCCTTCCCAGCTCGGCTCCACAACCGTCCAGAGAGGCGTACGCCCCAGAAATTGATCCTCGATCCACACCTCGGCATCGGCAGGCACGGAGTCGATGCGCAAGACCTCCGGGAGCCTCAGGCAAAGGGTGTCGTTTGCTACCAGAATGGTGTCTACTCGGTATACGTGGACAGGCGGCCAGAGCGGCAGATTGCGCGCGACGACCACCGAATGCCGTCCGGGAGGGCACCGGAAAAGCCCGGGGGAAATCTCGTGGGCGGGTCCGCCATCCACGGTTACACTGCCGAGTCCTTCGTACCAGGGCTGAACAAGGAGGTACGCGACTGGCTCTTCTCCCAGTACGATCGCGCGCGCGGGAACGACGAGGGCCGCGGCGAGCCACAGGATCCCGGACAGCAGGGCCCGCTCTCTCATGGGGTGGTGACCTCGTGGGAGCGGAAGCAGTACAGGTGATAATCTTCTGTGGCGACGAAGAGCCGGTCCTCCGCCGGAATCAGGACCTTAGGGGTACCTTTCAGTCTGTCGCTCCACAGGATGGAACCCGTCGTTGCGTCCAGGCCGTAGAGGCGGCGGTCCAGGCCACCCACCCAAATGGTTTCGCCCGCCACCGCGGGGGCGGTGCTTGCTGGGGCTTGCAGTTCGGTCCTCCACAAGGTCTGTCCGTCCTCCAGCCGGGCACAGGTAACCGAGTGATCGTTGGCCGCGTAGATCACCGCGCGCTGGGAAGGATTGACGGCAGCAGGGCGGACGATGCGTCCCCCTGCTCTCCTTTCCCAAACGATTCTTCCATCCTCAACAGCTAAGGCCCGGAACACGCTGTCGGTGGCCCCTACGAGGATGAGGGAATCGTACGTCACGGGAGTGGCCAGGACACTGGCCCGGAAGCGGGTTCGCCACACAACGGTGCCGTCGGTTCTACGAAGGGCAATCACCTCGCCCCGGTCCGTTCCGAAGGCGAGGACGTGGCCGGCCACGCAGGGCGAGGAATGGACCTGCGAGGGGACCTCGACTTCCCAGACCTGGCGTCCGGTAGCTGCCAGGATAGCCCGAGCCCTTCCGTAGGTAGAGACGACGTAGAGGGTATCCGCTAGCACCACGGGTTCAGTGTCCACTGGGCCCGCACTGAACTGCCAGAGCCAGCGCCCCTCGCGAAGGTCGTAACATCGCAGGTTCCCGCGGCCGAGACGGCTGAGGATCAGGATCCGGGTCGGCGCGGGCCAGACCAGTGTGGTGGAAGTCTTAGGTAACTTGAGCTTGCCAATCGTCTTGCCCCTCGCAGCCGTCAAGAACTGGATCTCCCCCCGGGTGGTCGGTACGGCGAGCACGTCGCCGCGTCGCGCGATCCCCTCGCTGATCCCCGCCGTGAGGCTGCGCCGCCAGAGGGTCTCAAGAGGCGGGCTCAGGGACCAGGGGGACAAACAGATGCGAGACGTTTCTCCGAGATACATCGGCCAGGTCCGGGACTGGTCCTCTTCTACCGCCAATCGCGTGGGGCCGCATCCCGACCCGAGGAATGCGCTACCCACCAGGGCGAACAGGAAAGCCGAGGCGGCCCGCCGGGTCTGGCTCACTACGCTACGCACGGAGTTCCAACCTCCCGTCGAGAGCCGCACCGCGCCGGGATTCGCCCCGTCCAGGCCTTGCGTCGACCCGCAGCACCGCAGCGATGGCCGACTGATCCCAGCCCCATCCTGCACAATTGCAGAGCGCGCTAAAAATCATAGCCGAAGAAGAACTGCGTGAAAAGGCTCGGTTGTACCTTGGGCCTGATGTAGCTTGGCAAACGGTCCGGATTGGAGATGGAGAATTTCTTCCCGCAGTCCAAACGGAGGACCAGGAGCCCGCCGAGCTGAAAGCGGATGCCGAATCCGGCGCTTCCCAAGAGGCGCTCCAGATGCTCGTCCCAGCCGTTACCGAGATCTAAGAATGCCGCCCCCCGGATTGCGCTGAAAGCGATTCCCCCGACCGGAAAGCGGATGACAAAGCGCTCGATGAACGGGAAGCGCAACTCCTGGCTCAACAGGGCCGTTTTCGTTCCCCAGATTCGCCACAGTGGGTATCCGCGCAGGTCCCAGCTGCCGCCCATGAAGAAGGGGGTTGCTTCCTTGCCGTCGTTCAGCATCGTGGTCAGTCGGAAGGCATAGGTAACCTGACGGCTCAAACGAAGGTAATGCCGGTAGTCGGCGATCACCGTGTAAAAGTTCACGCGCGAGTGTACGACGTCGATCGTGTTCCCCAGAGTAAAATTGTAGCGCTCCCCATCGATGGGCCCCGTGGGTCCCCAGAGTGAGTTATCCTTGATGAGGGAGATAAAATTGGACACCAGGAGGGCCTGGCGGCGGTAGCCGGTGGCGTACCACTCCTTGTCCGAGTTCCGGATGTTCAGGCTTCCCTCAACCCGCTGAAAGACCGAAAAGGGGTAGCTCAGGGCCACGAACCCACCGAAGCGGCGCTCCCAGAAGTAGAAGTCGTACAGGCTATAGTATCGCCCGGCGAAGTGATACACCCCAACAGCGTAATTTGTGCGGTGGGACAGATCGACCCGGGAAACCGCGAAGTTGAAGCTCTCCAAGAACTCGTCGCGGGTGCGGGCATTGTTGTAGAGCAGGAAGTAGTACTGGTGGTTTCCCAACATGTCGGAGACCGCGACCTGAGCTCCCCCGGAGGTACCGAAAATGGGATCCTGAGTGATCTGGGACTGGGCGATATCCAGGCTGAACTTGCGGCGATAGGGGACTTTGGTGACCGCGACCTTGCCGGCGTATCGGGCAATGGGCCAGGGCTTCTCATCCTCCCGAAGACGATCTGGACCGTGCGCGGGCGCTTTCTCAAACCTGACCTCCACGCTGTCCAGGGCGCGGATCTGGTAGGAATAGTTGGCCAGGGTCGTGAAGAGGAGCATCCGGTCGTCGGTCCAGGAGGGGTCGAAAGCCCCTGTTGCCAAACGTGTGACCGGTCGTTGTTCAACCACGGCGACACTCGAAAATCCGTCGCCTGGTGAGGAAATGCGGCCGCGATCAGCGACCATTCGCTCAGCGGGGAAGAGCTCTACGCGGGCCACCCAGATGTCGAACTGCCCCCCGCGGTCGGAGGAGAAGGCAAGGTAGCGACCATCGGGGGACCAGGTGGGCTGAAGATCGTGCTGCGGGCCGGAAGTGAGATAGTAGATGTGCCCCGTCTGCGTGTCCAAGGCGAAGAGGTTGAGGTAGCCGTGCTCGCCGCTCGACCCCCGATCCGAAGAAAAGGCGATGTAGCGCCCATCAGGACTCCAGCTCGGATCCTGCTCTTCAAAATAATCATTCGTGAGCCGTTCCAGGCGTCCAGTGACGGCGTCCGCCACGTAGAGGTCGCTCTTGCCGCCGAATTCGATCGCTGCGAAAACGATCCGGCTTCCGTCGGGGGACCAGCAAGGGGAAGAGATTGCGACCAGTTCGGGCCACTCGAAGACACGCACCATCTTGCGCTGGTGCACGTCGAACACGTACAGGAGATCCCGGGGACCTGACTTGGCTACGAAGGCAAGCTCGCCGCGGCTGTTCACGTGGATCTTGCTGCGCAGGAGATGGAAGCTCTCGAAATTGGCCGTCCTTTCCCCCCGGATCAGAATCTCAGCCCGCGGCCGGTCCGACTCCAGCTCCAGAGGCTGAAGGTACACGTCCGTGTAGCCATTCCGGTTCGACAGGTACAGCACGTGTGGCTTGCCCTGCAGGCGCAGGAAGGTCGGTTTGGAGCAGAGCCCTTCCGTCGCCACGGGGCGGGTCACCGCCTGAGGCAGGTCGGCCTGGCCCAAAAGGGGATAAGCGCGTTTCTTGAGCCAGTACAGCCACTCCTCGTCCAGCTTCTCGAGCGGCTTCTGGGTGGTAATTTCGAGGACTCTGGAAAAGCGATCGGCCTTCCAGGCGTTGTCGATGAGTTGCAGAACCTTCTCTTCCCCGTACTCGGAGGCGAGAAAGTTCAGGAAACACTGCCCCTCCTTGTACATGAGGAAGGAGCCGTAAATCTGGTAGATGGAGGACAGAGGCACAAAGTAGCCATTGAGTACCGCGTCCCGAACGAACATCTCCGCTTCTGTACCCCAGCCCTCGGAGTAGAATTCGGCCAGGCCTTCCACGTACCAGAGAGGCAGCTCTGCCCCCTCCAGTTTCCGGTGCTCTTTCATCACCCGACTGAACTTGCTGTGAGTAAATACGTGGACCAGCTCGTGTCGAATCACCCTCTTGAACTTGTACATCGAGCCGTCCGCCGGCACGACCACCCGACCTTTGAGGAATTCGAAGAATCCTCCCACGCCTTCCGGCACCAGGTAGGGGGTGGTGTTGGTCTGCTGGAAATGGAAATGGTTCGAGTAGAAGATCAGGGGGATGCGGCGCTCGACGGTGTGATTGAATCGGTCTTCGAGCCAGCGATAGGATTCCTCGGCGAAGGCGGCGCCGATGCGCGCCAGCTCCTCCATCTCGGGGTAGAAATAGATGTCGAAGTGGTCTGTCTTGAGAACCTGCCAGTCAAACCGGTTGTACTGGACCTTGTTCCGCCCGAAGTAGTACTGTCCTAACGCCTGCTCCGCGATGAGGAGCACGAGGAACAATCCCCCGCCGAAAACCAGACGTGTGAGGCGCAAGGCTACCACCTCCTCACTCTTGGCGAACCGGGTAGAATTTAGCAATCGCCTCAGGGGAAAACCAAGGAAAACGGGAAGGCCGGGATCGGGGAACCGGCGTGGGAGATGGGCGTCAAAGGACCGGTGTGGAGCTGGCAGAACAAGCCGAGGTGTCGCCCTGAGCGGAGCGATGCATCTAAAGCTCTGGGAAGGCGCCGGAATGATTGACCCCTTCGGTGGTGTTTTGAACGGTCAGAAGATGCAAGTCGCAGAAGAGGAGCGGAGAGGATGAGCCGTTTGGGAAAGTTTTCCGGGTTGATCGCGCTATTCGGTCTCGGGCTTGGCGCAGTATGGGCGGGGGCGCTGGCCGCCTCGCCTTCTGGAGCATCACGGCCGCAGGAGACGTCGAGCCAGTTGCGGGCGCCCGATTTTGAATTGCGTGGCATCGACGGCAAGGCCTATACCCTTTCGGCCCAGCGAGGTAAGGTCGTCATTCTGAACTTCTGGGATACCTGGTGTCCCCCTTGCAAGGCAGAAATCCCCGACTTTGTGGAGCTCCAGAAGCAGTATGGGCGGAAAGGCCTGCAGATCCTCGGCGTCGCGTTCGCACGCCAGGGTCTGGACGCCGTACAGTCCTTTGTGAAGAGCTACAAGATCAATTACCCGGTCTTGCTTGCGACTCCCAAGGTGGTAGAGGACTACGGCGGCATCGAAGGGATTCCCACCACATTCGTCATCGACCAGCAGGGCAGGATCCGCCAGAAGTACGTCGGCTATCGCCCTCGGGAGGTCTGGGAATCCGTCGTCCGTGAACTGCTCGGGAAATAACGTTGTCAGCCTCCAGGAAATCACCTCCCGTAGGTAGGCAGACCACGATCGAAGAGTTGGTTTACCGCCATCCCGAGATCGTCCCCTTCCTCATGGAGAAAGGGATACGGTGCCTTGCGTGCGGCGAACCCCTCTGGGGCACTCTGGAGAGTGCGGCGCGCGAGCGAGGATATAGCGAAGCCGAGATCGACGCCCTGGTGGCGGAAATCAGGGATCAATTGGGCGACGACGAAGGAGCCGAGAAGCAATGAAAGTCTATCTGAAGCAGATCGAGGGTCTGGCTCTGGCGGCAAGAGCGGACTCGGGGCACTGGGTCACAATGGACAGCTCGGAAGAGTTCGGAGGTCAAAATGCCGGCAGCCGACCGGTGGAACTCTTGCTCATGGCTCTCGCCGGGTGCACGGCGATGGATGTGATCTCCATCCTGAAAAAGAAGCGTTCCCCCGTCACTCGCTTCGAGATGGAAGTGGAAGGGGAGCGCACGGAAGAGCATCCTAAGGTGTTCACCCGAATTCGCCTGAAGTACATCGTGTACGGACGTGGCGTCAAAGAAGCCGATGTCCAGCGGGCCAT
This sequence comes from candidate division KSB1 bacterium, assembly GCA_034506315.1. Lineage (GTDB taxonomy): Bacteria > Zhuqueibacterota > Zhuqueibacteria > Oleimicrobiales > Geothermoviventaceae > Zestofontihabitans. Next base: position 22,000 of record JAPDPT010000053.1, read on the forward strand.
CGAGCTTTCCATTGAAAAGTACTGCTCGGTCCACGCGATGCTCAGCCGCGCGACCGAGATCAGCACGGAATTCGAGATTCGGGAGCCTGCTGCCGCTTGAGGACCGCGGCGAAGGCGAAGCGACGCAGGCTTAGACGAGCCGTTTCACGAACAGAGAGTAAAGCACGACGAGGAGAAGCCCCTCGGTGCGCGTCAGCCGCCTCCCGGTGAACATCAGGCCCACGGCCAGGATAGAAAACAGGACCATGGCTGGGAGCTCGAAATGGGTGGTGCCGGAGGGGATGGGCAGAGGCGAAACGACGGAGACAGCACCGAGGATGAGGAGCACATTGAAGATATTGCTGCCCACGACATTGCCCACGGAAATGTCGTCTTCCCTTCGATAGGAGGCGACGACCGACGTCGCGAGCTCGGGCAGGGAGGTGCCCACCGCGATTAGGGTATTCCCAATCACCCACGGGCTTACCCCCAAGGCGAAGGCGATCAGGCTTGCCGAGTCAATCACGAAATCGGCCCCGAGCGTCAGGGCGGAAATTCCGGCAACCACCATCCCGGCGTGTCCGAGGAGAAAGGCCGATCTGCCGTTAGCTGGGGATCGCCCCGGCCAAGCTGACTCCGGTCGGTCGGCCACCGTGCGGTGGACCATGAGCCAGGTGAAGGCCAGCATCGAAGCCAGTAGAAGGAACCCGTCGAACCGGCCTATCCGGGCATCACGGAGGGCCATCGCGAGAACGATCAGCTGGGTGGCGATCATGATCGGGCCCTCCTGAAACAGAGTCTTGGCCCCTACGCGCAGGGGGTGCACGACGGCGGCGAGCCCCAGAACCAATCCCACGTTGGCAATATTGCTCCCGACAACGTTGCCGAGGGAGAGGTCAGGTTTGCCCCGGAGGGCAGCCGCCAGGGAGACGACAAGCTCGGGAGCGGAGGTCCCAAACGCCACCACCGTGAGACCGACGATCAACGGGTGCACCCGCAACCGGCGCGCCAGACCGGAGGCTCCGCGAACCAGAGCCTCGGCGCCCAGAAACAGCGCGCCCACACCGAGAAGGAATTTCAATGAGGCCAAGAGCAAGACCAGACCTACGGTAGCCCAGGGGATTCGCTCGTCTTGCGCAATCTAAATACCGACCATCCCTGCCGATCGCGAAATCGTTGTTCGGCGAAACCGCGCGGAAGCAGGGAAAGCAACCTATGACAGAGCGAAGCCAGTCGTTGAACCTTGGGCATTGCTCCGGCTGGACTCAGGGCAAGCCTGCCCGCAACTTTCCGGAAGGAGAGGGATGGTGAATCTACGCGTGGACCTGCACGTGCATTCCTGCTACTCGCCCGATGCCATCTCCAAGCCGGAGACGATCGTCCGCGTGGCCAAACGGCGAGGAATCGACGTTGTAGCTATCACGGACCACAACCGCGTGGACGCCTGGGAGGAGATGCGAGTGGCTTCGCGACGGTGGGATATCTCCGTAGTGCTGGGCGAGGAGGTTCGCGTCTGGGAATCCGGTCTTCCCGTAGGGGAGCTGGTGTGCCTATTCTTGCGCGAGCCCATCAAGCCGGGATCGCTGGCCGACGTTATGAGGCAAGTACGCGAGCAGGGGGCCCTGGCCGCTGTGGCCCATCCCTTCTCATTTCGTCGGTTTGCCTTCCGCCGTCTGGATCTCCTGGACGGGTACAAAGACCTGCTTATTGAGGTTCGCAACGGTCGGACCTACTCTTCCCGCGCCAACCGGAAGGCTCTCGAATTGGCCTTACGCTCGGCCAGAGGGATCACCGCCGGAAGCGATGCCCACCTCCCCGCGGAGATCGGCAGTGTCTGGCTTGAGGTGGAGGCTTCCGACGTGGCCTCCCTTCGCCAAGCCCTAATGGAAGGCAGAGGGAGAATGGCCGGCAATCCTTCCCACCCGGCCTATTCGCTTTTCTCCGGCGTTCTCGGCAGATTGGGGTTCCGGATGTGACGGTTCCGGGACGAGGAAAGCCTCTCTCCCCGCGCCGGAGGTTTTCGGGGCAAAGTCCGAGGGGTAGCGCTGGTTCCCGCCAGGCGTCTGTCAGAGACAAGAGTTCGGGGGTAATGCCGTCTTTCCTTCCGGCCCTCGCGCATTGGATCCTCGGGAACGGGCCATGTCCTCCCTTGGCATTAGCGGTCGTCAGGCGGGATGGAGGTTGCCTGGAGACGAGTGGTCCGGGTGCGAGCCAGTGCGCTCGATGGGCCGGAAATGGCGTTTCCTAAACCCCTTGCATTTTAGGGACGTGTCGAGTATATTGGGCGCGCTTTGGAGAGATGGTGAGCGTAGCTCAACGGCAGAGCACCAGGCTGTGGCCCTGGGGGCTGTGGGTTCGAATCCCATCGCTCACCCCCACCGTCCCCATCGTCTAGAGGCCTAGGACTCGGGATTTTCGATCCCGCAACGGGGGTTCGAATCCCCCTGGGGACACAAGAGCGGACGCGAGAGTGTCCGCTCTTTTTCGTTTTGGCGCCTCGCAAGGGTGGCCAGACGAGTTAGCACTTTTCAATCGTCACCCCTGCCTTTAGCCCCGATCTTGCCGAACTGGATCGAAGCACGAACCTTCTCTTCCCCCTCTGGCCTTCGCAAGCTGCGCGCAGACTGGCCGATCACAATCGAGCTATCGCCGGAAGAACGGGGCTTACTCCGGACGTTGCAAGCGTTTCATCTCTGCTTGCAGTGACTCCAGCTGTTTTTGAAGATCCCTGAGCTCCCGACGGAGCAGATCCATTTCCTTGCGCAGGTCCTGGGCCTCGCGTTCCAATTCTTCCCTTAACTTTTCCAGCCTGGATCCCTCCGACTCAAACCAGAGGGTCAGGGGCGATTCCCGATCCGACCACTCGAAATCAAACCAGGAAGCGGGTCTCTTTGAGTCCAGAGCGAGGGTGACTTTGGTTTCGACGCCTTCTCGCACAATGGTCAGCTTTGCCTCTTCGTCCTTACGGCGCAGGCGCTGGAGTTCGTTTCGGAGCTCGCGAGTATTGCTCACCTCGGTCCCGTCCACACGGACGATCACGTCGCCGGGGCGAAGTCCGGCGCGGTCTGCGGGTCCGCCCCGATCGACGTCAGTGATCAGCACGCCCTTGGGTTCACTGAGGCGGAAGTATTTGGCGAGGTCCCGGTTCATGTCCTGGACCTGAGCGCCCAGAAGGGACCGCAGCGGAGAGAGGCTTAGAACCAATTCCCTCGTTTCCGAGGCACCGGGGAGGTAGAACTCCGAGAGGCCTTTGGGCCTTCTCTCCAGCGTGACCTTCAGGGTAAGTTTCTCCCGGCCCCGCTGTACCTCCAGACTTACCTGCTGGTGTGGCTTGGCTCTGCGGATGAACTCTCGGAGCTCGTCCGCGTCTTCAATGGGCCGCTTGTCCACCGCCAGAACCACGTCGTTTTTCTTCAGTCCGGCTCGATCGGCAGGGCTACCTGGGGCGACGTCCACAATGAGGGCACCTCGATGGGCCTCGAGGCCGTAGAGGGAGCGTAGGGAGCGAGTGACATCGGCAAGCCAGACCCCGAGCCACGCCGCTTCGGAATCTTCGTCCGCGGTCTCGGTGATGCTGGGCGCCGAGGTTCCGGCGACGGGACAGCCCTCTGCCCAAGTTCCCATTGTGAAGAGCTGCGCGCTCACGAGCGCAAGAAACGAGGCCAGCACAGCGGTACCGCGCCGCGGAATGCCATTGGACATGGGAGCACCTCCTTTCCGCCTTGGAGGACCTTTTCCAGCCATAGCCAAAGATTCGACATCTTCAGGGCCCGGTGGGTTGCAGCAAGACGTGCCAACCACACTTGGACGTTGCCAATAGTCAACGACGCCGTACCTCTCCTGTTGACGATGGCAAACAAGCGCGAGGCGTGGCCAGTGGATCGGCCGAGAAATTGCCGGTCAGCAACAACCTGGGCAAATTTGGTCGGGAAGGAGAGGCTGGGACCGTGTCGGAGAAGCGGTGTCGGGGCGGATCGGTGGCACACACGTTGTTGCTCCCCTCTCACAAAACGCCGGGGGTTCCCCCGATGATTGGGGACGCTCAGCGAACGGGGGCGAGGGGGAAAAGGGGGCTTCGGGGGATTAGGGG